>JAILJR010000072.1 GCA_024694565.1 Butyrivibrio sp.
TCCAAACTTACCACCAAGATATAAGAAGCCGGTAAAGCCGTTCTTGTCTACGAGAGACATCACATCTGTTCCCTTTGGAATGATCACTGTGCAGCGGTTTCCTTTATAGCCTTCATCGAGGAAGGATATCTCTAATGTTACGTCAGGTCTCTCTGCAAGGGCTTCCATTACCATCTTGTGGAAGGATATCCACTTGCTGGTTTCGATCTTTACTGTGGCGTTCTTAGGAGCCTTTCTGATCTTTTCTGTGGTGTTCTTGTTGAATACGTTGTAGGCCGTGAGAGGTACCCTCTCCTTAATGTCGCCGCAGATCTCGCACTGATATCTCAGCTCTCCATCGGCATCTTCTGTTGCCTCAATTGTATCCCATACATATTTGTGAACATGTTCGCCGCCACCACTTGATGGGATTATTTTTGGAGTACCTGAGGGGTTTATTGTCGGTGTGCCCGAGGCAACAACGGTTACTTTGCAGCTTGCAGTGTAGTCTTTTTCATCAACAGTGATCTTAGCTGTTATGGTTGCTGTTCCGACCTTAATGCCTTTAACAACACCTGAAGCATCAACAGTTGCTACGCTGTTATCAGAGCTTGTCCATGTCACTGAGGCACCTTCAGGAACAGTTGTTGCTTTGAGGGCATTCTCTCTGCCCTGAGTTATTGTTAATTCAGAAGCGTTCAGCTTAATACCTGTTTCTGTAGGCTGAGGTGTAGGCTGCTTCGCCGTAAAAGTATAAGTAAACGTCTTCGCTTCCGTGATGGTCACGTCAGCCGGGTTAAGGTCCCAGCTCCCGCCAGTATAGCCTTCGGACGCCTTCATGCCGGTGGGCACGTTGGCAGGTTTCGATCCGCTGGCAACGTTTTCCGTCTTGTCTTCCGTGGTGCCATCCTCCCAAGTGCCATTGGCTACCTTGTAGGTCACAGTGTATCCAGCCGGAGCCGGATTCACCTCAAACGAATAAGAACCAGATTCAGATTTGAAGATTACAGATGACAGATTGAGCTTTATAGCGGGGCGAACTCCGTATTCATTCCTCACATTGTTATCATGGACTTTGCCGCAATACTGGCACACGTACTCTGCATAGTAATTTTCGCTGCCGGGCGAGCGGAGCCACCAATTTATTCCTTCTAATTTTCTCTTCGTATCAGATAATAAACTCGCCTCTTCACTGCTCAAAAGATAAGGCTCGCCTACCAACGCATCATTGATGCCTACAAGTGGTTTCCCCACAGCTGTCAAGCCTTCCACATAACTCTTGATTTCAGAATTCGAATAATCATTGCCCTTAGTACTATCAGAATTGAACGCCTGATCACCGAAAGACTGTTTCGAAAGCAATGTTACCGTCCCGGCTTCGCTATCATAACCAATCACATACCACTCTTTCTCCGGCACTTCTTTAATAGTGACTGAATCATCACCATTCTTAAGCGCTTCAAACCCAGTATATGTACTGGCCGGATTAAAAATCGTATCATCCGCATACGCCGTCAAACTCATGCCGGGCATCAAGCCCAACACCATCGCAAGGCTGACCGCGACAGTCAAAAACATTAGCATACCTATCGGTTTTTTTCCTTTTTTCATTTTCATCCCAAAACATCCTCCTGCAAATTGTATATATAAGTGATTATAGGAAAAAAATGTACCAATATATAGGTTGAAAAAAGGTTGAATATGGGTTAAACCGTGTAAATCTCCGAAAAATTTAATGATATAAGGGTCAAAAATCTCCACCCGGTTCTGGAGCTGTGCAATTTACACAAGCAACTGAGTGGCCCTAAGAGCTCGTCGGTACTTAGCGAGGTACTTTCGAGCTTAGTACCGCTGCGAGCGAACGGAGCGAAAGCGTGCCCGAAGTGATTGAGTAAATTGCACGGCACCAGAGCCGGGCGGAGACTTTTGACCCCGACATCATTTAATTGGTTCAATCCCCAGCATTTTCACGGCTTAGTACACCAATCAGATCATGCTTTTCATCAGTTCCGGTTTTCTCATAAAGACTGTTGATATATCGATAGACCATTGACCGTGATATTCCCATCTCTTGTGCTATTTCATTTGTTCGTATATCTTTTTCTCTCAGGATGATCCTTACCACATCGGTTTCCCTTGGTGTTAATCTGAACTGCGTGGCAAGCCCGAATAATACTCGTCGGTTTTTCTCCTCTTCCTGCTGCAGGGATACCTCTTCGCTGTAAATATCCTGTCTGGTCATATCCCTGACTTCTGACTGAATTATGCCGGTTATCCCGGGTATTACAAGACTCACTGTCAATACTGTCAAAGCAATACATATCATATAGTCCATCATGATGTTATCATTTCGGTTGTATGTGTACAGAAGGCCTGTCAGACATTCGAACCCCATCAGGATTCTTCCAAAGCTTGCCCATAATTCAGGTCTGTCTGTCCTTGGTGCCAGAAGCCAGAACGATAAGGTGATATAACCTATCATAAAAGACTCGCAGAATTGGCGAATATACTGAACCACTACGGGCATATAAACAAAATCTGTCGGCATCCACACTGTTATTATCATGGAAAGCAGCATTATACCTGATAGTGCACTCCTTTTTTTCTTATCATACAAAAACCCTATGATCAAATAGGACGGCACGGCAAAGAGTCTCGATAGTCCATACAGAACCCCCGCCTGATCAACATAGGTATCAAAAACTAGCCTGTGACCCCTGCCCATGCACAAAAGAGCTGCCACAGTCAGTCCGCACAGCAAAAACAGCATCCTTGTATTATCCTGTCTGACCTCGGTATCCATCTTATCCGCATAGGGAAGCGGATCGGAAGTAGCCCATTCATCGGGATTACGGATAACGATATATGTAACAAAGACAAAGAGTGTCAATAAGACCACGATCATGATGATCTCCTGCCTAAGCAATGCCCACAGCACATAATGAAGAATATAAGCCAGCGCACCTCCCAATCCAATAATTCTTCCGCCATGCGGATTATCGGATACTCTCAGCGAAAGAAAATAATACACTGCTCCGCCCACATATCCCAGAACAAACATAACCACCAGTGATACTCCTGTAATCATCACGATATTATCTATGATCATTAACAGCAGCAAACCTGCGGAATATATGACATTGGAAGCAATCAGCAGATACTTTCTCCATTTAGTGCTGCCAACTACCTTACGGCTGCCATAAAATGCCGCATAGCCCAGAACCATCATCAGTATTTTTATATAATACAGTGTTCCGCTCCAACCTATGAGGCTGTCTGTATAAATGCTGCACGCCATCATATTAAGATGATATGCTGCAAATAAAAAAATCGACAATTTTTGTATACTTATTCGCATCTCAGTTCTCATTTCCGGAATCTCATTCTTCATACTTACATCTGGTCCTTCTTGAATTCATTTTCTAACTGCATTTATTATTTGGTGTACCAGGCACGCCATCAACCTCTATTGTACACCTGAACCCATGAAACCATCCTCAAAATATATGCTCTGCCCCAAATCCCAACTCAAGCTTCTGCAATAACGACAGCAGTTAAAAGAGCTGCATGGATGGACTTCATAATTCCCGAAAACACATCTTTTTTGAAGAAAATTCAATTTTAGATGTACCCTAAAGTATGATATCTTGAATAAAACTTCAGCCCCCTGCACCGGCTGGCAACTGAATTGTAGCCGGTGACCCTAAAACCCCGTCCCTCGAGGCCATTAATCCTTGACATTACCTACTTTGGCATAGTAAATTATCTTTAACAAGATAAAGTGTTAAAGCATTCAAGGAGCCGATATGCATTACTACCCAGATATTGAGACAATACGCCAGCTGGCCGAGTCCGGTAATTACGACATCGCGCCTGTCAGCTGCGAGATCCTTTCGGATTTTACCACACCAATCGAAGTTATGAGGAAGCTCAAAAAGGCCTCCTCCCACTGCTATATGCTCGAGTCCGCTCAGGCAAATGAGAAATGGGGACGCTACACCTTTTTGGGCTATGATCCCAAGGTAGAGATAACCTGCATCGACGGACATATGAAGGTCGGAGATAAGTCTTTTGACACCAAAGACCCGTCAGAGTGCATAAGAAATATCCTTTCAGGCTACAAAAGCCCTAAGCTTGCAGGTCTTCCCACCTTCACAGGGGGACTCGTAGGGTATTTTTCCTATGACTATCTGTGCTACAGCGAGCCAACCGCGAAAGTTAAGGTCAATGACACCGAGAACTTCAAGGACGTGGATCTTATGCTCTTTGACAAGGTCATCGCCTTCGACAATGTAAAGCAGAAGATAATCCTCATCGCAAACATGGAGCTGAAGGATGTGGATAGCGGATATGAAGAAGCTGTAGAATCGCTTTCCCGGATAAGAAACCTGATCGTCAACGGCGAGAAATCCAATGAAGAAGATGCGCGCCTTCTGGGAGAGATCACACCGCTGTTTGACAGGGACGCCTTCTCCGAAATGGTCATAAAGGCAAAAAAGCATATAATAGAAGGTGATATTTTTCAGATCGTGCTCTCCAACTACCTCTCCGGCAGCTTTGAGGGCAGCCTTTTTAATACCTACAGGAAGCTCCGGACGATAAATCCGTCTCCCTATATGTTCTATTTCTCCGGTACCGATGTAGAGATTGCCGGAGCTTCACCGGAGACTCTTGTAAAGCTTGAAAATGGCGTCCTTCACACCTTCCCTCTGGCAGGTACCAGAAAGCGCGGTTCATCTGACAAAGAGGACGAGGAGCTGATAAAGGATCTTCTGTCCGATGAGAAGGAGCTTGCGGAGCACAATATGCTGGTGGATCTTGGAAGAAATGACCTTGGAAAAATAAGCAGATTCGGCACGGTCGAGGTTGAGAAGCTCCATTCCATCGAGAAATTCTCCCACGTCATGCATATAGGCTCTACCGTCAGAGGACTAATCAGAGATGACAAAGACGCCCTCGATGCTATAGAAGCGGTTCTTCCCGCAGGCACTCTCTCAGGTGCTCCAAAGATAAGGGCCTGCCAGCTCATTGGAGAACTTGAGAACAACAAGCGCGGAGTATACGGCGGAGCAATCGGATACATTGATTTTTCCGGCAATATGGATGCCTGCATCGCCATCAGGCTGCTCTACAAGAAAAACGGACATGTATTTGTAAGGAGCGGCGCCGGTATCGTAGCAGATTCCGACCCTGCAAAGGAATACGAAGAGACCATCAACAAGGCAAAGGCCTCCTTACAGGCCCTCACCTCCGATATAGAATGAGCCGGGTTGACATCTGTTGACCAGCCTTAGGAAAAAGACATAAGGATCCGGTCCATGTTCGGGCCCCTCCTTATAATCTGAACTTTTGCATAAAAGTTGCACTAAATTCCAAAAGTCACATAAACACTGAATTCTAATATTCAGTTAGTGCAACTTGGTTACATGATGGAAATTGCCGGAATTTCAGCAAACTTGGTTTCATGATGGAAATTGCCGGAATTTCAGCAATATTCGCACTTTTTCCGTTTTAGTGCAAAAACCATGCAAAGTTCAGATTTATTAGATTACACTGCAGGAGACACCACAAGAGAGGTTATTCGATGATTTTGTTAATTGATAATTATGACAGCTTTTCCTACAATCTTTATCAGCTCATAGGCGAGATTGATCCTGACATTCGGGTTGTGCGCAACAATGAGCTGACTGTCAGCGAAATAAGACAGCTCCATCCGCGCAAGATAATAATTTCTCCCGGTCCCGGAAGGCCCGAAGACGCAGGGATTATCATTGATGTGGTAAAAGAACTTGGCGGAGAAATACCGATTCTGGGTGTATGCCTTGGTCATCAGGCCATCTGTGCCTCATACGGCGGTGTCATCACCTATGCAAAAAAGCTGATGCATGGGAAACAGTCCCGTGTCCACCTCGATCTCTCCGACCCAATGTTCAGGGGATGCGATGAATACAGCGATGTAGCCAGATACCATTCTCTGGCACTTGACAGCTCGACTCTCCCGGACTGTCTTAAGGTAAGCGCAACTACAATCGATGGCGAGATTATGGCTGTAAGCCACAGGGAATATGCTGTCCACGGCCTCCAGTTTCACCCGGAATCCATCATGACACCTAAGGGTAAGCAGATGCTCAAGAACTTCCTTCGCGAATAAAAAAGGCGCCTAAATGGCGCCTTTTTTCTGTACAAATAGTCTTTCCAAGCAGTCTTTTATTTACTGATGGTTCCATCTTCCGCCCTTAGAAACTATCACGAAAAACCAGAAGTTCCTTAATCAAATTTTAGTATAGTACTAAGAATGTGCTCCGCACAGGTTTCAAGCTCTTTTCTTGACAGAGCTCCCATCTCCATGGCTTTCTTTAGCCTCTCAGAAAAACCGCAGGCCATCTTAAGGTCATTTCCCGCCCTGACCTCTTTGTAGTGTTCGCCTCTCGTCCACCAGTCTGAGGTTACCATGCCCTTGAAGTTCCACTCGTCCCTTAGTATGCCTGTCAGCAGATCTGCTGACTCCGATGCCCTCTCTCCGTTTATTGCGTTGTAGGAGGACATGATGGTGTAAGGCTCTGCCTCATGCACAATTATCTCAAAGGCCTTGAGGTAGATCTCTCTCAGCGCTCTCTCGGACACTCTCGAATCACAGTGTTTTCTGTTTGTCTCCTTGTTGTTGCAGGCAAAGTGCTTGACGCTGGCACCGACGCGGTTTTTCTGTATGCCCCTGACCATGGCCGCTGCCATCCTTCCTGTCAGGTACGGGTCCTCTGAATAATACTCAAAGTTTCGACCACACATCGGATTTCTGTGTATGTTTATGGCAGGTGTGAGCCATACGCAGAGATTGTTCTCCTTGAGCTCCTCGCCGCCTGCAAAGCCAACTTCCTCCGCAATCTCCCTGTTCCAGGTGCAGGCAAGGAGCGTTGCGCATGGAAAAGCAGTTGTATTGACACCTGTCTGCGGCATTATCCTGACGCCCGCCGGGCCATCAGCTGTCTGGGCGTTGGGAACAGCAAGGTCAGGGATATTACCAAAGCCGTAGACATTGCCGACTCCCGTATTTGGCTGTCCCCCGACCAGATGCATAAGATCTTCATCCGTAAGCTGCTCCATAAACTCCTTAAGCGTGTTCCTTCCCTCTGCTACATCGTAGAAGGTTATGGCATCCTTCCTGTAAGGCGTGGTGAGATAATGCATCTCCTTTGCCTTTTCATAGGGTGTCAGGGCTTCCTCTGTACCCGGCTCCATCTTTTCAAAGATGCACTCATTTATGTCCTTATGGGCTCCTGCAGGCATCTCCTCGTAGCTTCCGTCAGACCTGAGCCGCTTTTTAAGCTCAACCGGAGCAAGCTTGTGGGTCAGCTGACAGATTATCCTGTCTTTTTCATTTTTCCACTCAAAATCAGCCTTTACGGCATCTCTTACGTTTTCTCCAATATAAAACTCATAGGTTCCCTTTTCGAGAACATAGGCTGCCTCACTGATCCTTCCAAGGTCATCGTAGGATGACATGCTGTATTCTGTCACAGAAAGCTCTAAAACCTCTGACTCTCCGGGTTCAAGGAGCTTTGTCTTGGCAAAGTCTCCAAGAACTCTCTCGGGCTTTCCAAGAAGTCCCTGCGGTGCCCTGAAATAGAGCTGTACTACCTCTTTTCCGCTGCATTTTCCGGTATTTGTGACCCTTATCCTGAACGAAATTCCTTCGGCTTCTGCAGTCGCCTTTCCCTCAAGCACCTCTATGTCAAAAGAAGTGTACGAAAGCCCGTAGCCGAATGGATATATGACCTTGTCCTTTGCCCCCGGCACGGTCTCAAAATACCGGTACCCGACATAGATATCATCCGTGTACTCAACGTAGTCAAAGGACTCGTGATAGTTGCCGGTTGACGGATAATCGTCGAGGCTCCCCGCAAAGGTATCAGACAGCCTTCCTGAGGGGTTGACATCTCCAAACAGTGCATCAGCGGCTGCATCGCCGCCCTCCATACCGCCCTGTCCCATATAAAGAGCAGCATTTATCTTATCATCCTCTGCAATAAAGCTGCAGTCAATTACACCGCCGATGTTCAGAGCCACGATGATCCTTGCAAAATGCTTCTTCGCTTCCTCGATCATCTCCTTTTCCCTGTCTGTCAGGTAAAAATCGCCCTCAGGGAATATCTCTTTTGAAATCGAGGGCATGCTTCTCTCTTCAGGCCACGGATTGTACTCCCTGTTGCACTCTATGCTGCTTCGATCCCAGCCCTCTCCGGAGAACCTGCCCAGAACCACTATGCAGGTATCTGAAAAAGACGCAGCAGCCTCTAACATATCTTCAGTGAGCTCCGGCTCATTAGTCATCCCCGGCACTCTGCCAAGACTGTACTGTTTCTCAAGCTCTGTCCTGTAAAAAGAAATGAGGGGCTCATAGACACTGATGCCCTTCCCTTTAAGTCCGTCGTACAGAGAATGCACATATTCGCAGTACACATCACCGGACCCGCCGCCGCCCTTGACATAGTCAACGCTTGCCTTTCCCATCAGGACCAGCTTCGTCTGTCTTGAAAGAGGCAGCGCGCCGTCATTCTTCAGCAGCACCATTCCCTCCGAGGCCGCCCTCCTTGAGATATCTATGTGCTGTCTCGAACCGGTTATCCTCCTGTCTCCATAAAGAGTAAGTCCCGGCAGATAGTTAAGTCTTGCCCATTTTTGCATAAAAAACCTCCTGCATTTGCCTGTGAATTCTTTGTAATGTTTCTTTCAAAAGAAACATTATACTTCCGGCTCCGTTTATTCTTTCATCCCTCTTCTTTCAGAAGAAGCAATTATGCTTCCGGCCCCGTTTTCTTTTTTCCCTCATCCGCTCCAAGCTTTGGTGCAAGCGCCTTCTCCTCATTCTTTATCTCCCAGTGTATCAGGAAGGTGAGAGTTGCCCTTAGTGCTATGATGGCTCCAAGAATACCAAGCTCTGCCCACTCCCTCACCACAACGGTCCTGAGCACCTCTCCTCCAAGCTTGAACTCCAGCGCCAGGGCAATTCCCTGCGCTAGCTCCAGCCTTATGGAATCATCCTTTTTCAGCCAGAATATGAAGCTCTTGACGGCTGTAAAAACCAATATGCATATGCCAAAGAACTCCAGCATCAGGGTTGAAAACTCGACCACATACCTGAGAATATTTTCAGCATTCTGATAAACAGCTTCCATAACCGCCTCCCTTCATATGCTATGAGCCGCCCGTCAAAGCTTGCCCGACCTGCTCCGGCAGTACGGGCTTTTTCCGAGTGACTTGTATTATTTGTATTATTTGTGTTATATATCTTATGTATGTCTTATAACCTCAAACCTCTGCAGATGGATATCGTCATCCTCCGTTATCCCGCCCTTCTGCATTGCTATTGAGACCTGTTCCTCCACAGTGTCCACTCCGTCAAGATCAGGCAGAAGAAGGCCCCGCTTTCTTCCGCTGGATACTATGACGCCATATCTCTTTACATCAAGCTCATCCATTGAGGCAATGTCCTCCGGCTCCATAAGGACATCAACATTGACCTCCAAAAGAGCTATCTCGTCAGGTCTTATCGGATCAAATCTCGGATCTCTTGTGGAGGCACTTATTGCGTTGTGTATTATCTCGCTCGCGATATTGTCCTGCGTCGGACCTATCGTGCCTATGCAGCCCCTGAGCTTACCCTGCTTGTGGATGGAAACAAAGGCCCCTGCCTTATCGGTGAGCATCTCTTCCGGAAGCCCCTCCGGAACCGGAATAACCTTTTTGCTCAGGATATAGCTCTCAAGCGACTCATAGGCCAGCCTGACATATGGATCAGCATTTTGTCTGCTTTTCTTTATCCTGTCTTCGATGCCTCTTAGATATTCATCAAGAAAATGCCTCTTCTCATCAGGAGAACCCGGAACAAAGGTGCATATACCATAGCCAACTCCGGTGACATCCTGATGCGAGAGCCTTGTAGCGCTCACCTTCAAGCCGTCAAATGCACCTGCCATGATGACAAAAGACCTGTGTCCGCACTCAGCTGCCTTCTCGCAGAAAGCCTCGTCGAAGTCAAAGAGTTCTCCAAATGCTGCCCTTTCACACACATCCATTATCCTGTTGTCATATACAGGCCCCTCCGGAGCATAGCCATACGGTCCGTAGGTCTGCAGCTTGTGCGAAAGATCACCGCTGGCGATTATTACAGCGCTTCTCCCGACTTTGTCTATAGCCTCTTTTATTATCATTCCAAGCCTGTAGTGATCGGCAAGCGGCAGACCCGATAGACCGATCCTGACTATCCTGCCACCCTTGTACTTCCTTCTGACAAACCAGAGAGGAACCATTGTCCCATGGTCCAGATTCCTGTCCACATCCCCAAGAGTACCTGCAGGAAAGCCTTTTTCATAGGAAAGCTCCGAGATCTCCTCCACCAGCTCAGTGTCATACTCCTCGAAAAAAGACACCTCTCCGGCACTGAACCTGGAAAAAGAGCCCCTTGCTCCGTTTCCCGGAGAAATGTGGAAATAGTCGGAATACATGGTCGCATGCGGGCTTGTTATTATGATCGTCTCGGGCTCAAGGCCTGCTATCATATCCGCTACCCTCGTATATGCCCTCGTTGTCTCTTCTATCTGCTTCTCTCCGCCCCTGCCGACCTCGGGAACAATCATCGGCGGATGTGGTACCATAAATGCTGCATTTAACATATTTTTGTCATCTCCCAATTCTTAACGCTCACTGCGCTTTAGTCGAATGAATGGCCTCCGCAAATCTTACACCTCTTCCACATAATTCACATAGTCGAGTTCCCTTAGCTCAGAGAGGATCTCGTCGTGATCGCGTGTTTTATCCAGCGTAAGCTCTACCATAAGCGCGGCATCTGTGTCCTGAAACGGCTTTTCCTTGCTCTTGGCGATACTGTTAAGCTCAAATCCCCTGTCCGTAAATAACTGTGTCAGCTTGTTAACACCGCGGTTCTTGTTTACCTCAATGTAAATACTCATGAATTTGCTGTGCTTTTCTACTTTGTTGCTGATATTGATCAGAACAAGATTTGAAAACACCACCAGGACAAAGCAAGCAATTCCGACCAGCAGATACCCGGCACCAATTGCCATTCCCATACAGGCTGTGACCCAAAGGGAAGCTGCTGTTGACAGCCCTCGTATCTGCTTCCTTCCGGTGACAAGTATGGTTCCGGCGCCAAGGAATCCGATTCCGCTGACTACGGCCGCCGGTATTCTGCTGACGTCAGCCGAAAGTCCGGGCAGCATCGACAGGTACAGGTTAAGCGCAGCAGCAACTGCAGATCCGAGGCTTACCAGCGAAAAGGTCCTTATGCCCGCGCTGTGGTGTCTGCTTATCCTTTCAAGTCCCACCAGTCCTCCCAGAACTGTTGCGAGGATAAGCCTTACGACAACATCTATGTCGTTCAAGACCTCAAGATAATCCAATGTCATTAAATCCGAAATCCTCCTATAATTCCGCACTCAGGCTGCAGCTTCGAGCTTTTTGAACAGCCTTGTCCTGACGATGAAATAAGCACTCAGCGTTACTATTCCTGTCAATAACCATGATAGCGGGTATACCATAAAAAGCGCATGGAAGTCATGAACCTTTGAGATATACACAAACACATATATCAGCCTGAACACACAGGTTCCGAATATGGATATCAGTGCCGGGATAAATGAATAATTCATTCCCCTCAGACATCCGCCGCTTATCTCATAGGTCCCTATAAGATAATGGAAAACAAAAGCGCTCATTATTCTTATCATTGCATATTCAATAACAGCCGGTTCCGTTGTAAACAGCTGTATCACCTGATATCTGAAGGTGACCAGAACAAAGACCACAACAGCTGATGAGCATATTCCGCAGGCCATGCAGATGCGAAAGACCTTTTTACAGCGGGTAAGCTCTTTGGCGCCGTAATTCTGACTTGTAAAGGTAACCGCTGCCTGGGCAAAGGCATTCATAACACAGTATGAAACGAAGTCAAAATTTGCAGCAGCTGTGGCTCCGGCTATTGCATCAGCGCCGAAGCTGTTTACCGTTGACTGTATGACTACATTTGAAAGCGAGAACACAGCTCCTTGAAGCCCCGCAGGGAGCCCTATCTTCATCATTTTGACCAGGTATTTTTTGCGTATCCTTATTTTCTTAAACGAGAGCCTGAAGGTCTCCTCCTCAGTCAGAAGATAAAAGAGGATAAGACCCGCTCCAAACATATTTGAGATGACGGTTGCAAGCGCAACGCCTACAACATGAAGATGAAACACTACCACAAACAAAAGGTTCAGAAGGATGTTGATTATTCCTGACAGGATCATTGCGTAAAGCGGTCGTTTGGAATCTCCCTTGCTCCTTAGTACGGCAGAACCATAGTTGTAGATCATGATAGCAGGCATGGCAAGGAAGTATATCCGAAGATACAGTATTGCGAGATCCATGACCTCTCTTGGCGCTCCCATGAGCTGCAGGATAGGTCTTGAGAGTGCAATTCCGATTACTATGAGCGCTGCCCCGGCAGCCAGAGCCACCCCGATGACGGTATGGACCGTGTCATTAATCTGATCCTTTCTTCCGCTTCCTATCTCGATTGCAATAACCGCATTCGCCCCCACCGACAGACCAACAAAGGTGCTGATAATGAGATTTATCACCGATGAATTGCTGCCAACAGCTGCCATTGCCTGCGGGGAAGCAAATCTTCCTACAACTGCCAGATCCGCTGCATTGAACAGCTGCTGGAGGACACTGCTTATTCCAAAGGGAAGTGCGAACAGAACTATCTTGTCCAGTAAGCTCCCCTCTATCATATTCAGATTATTTCTCGGTGATTGTCCCATATTGGTTGGATTTTCCTAACTTCATAAGCTTCTGATGCCATTGATTCAATTAAGTGGCGAGGCCTTCTGACGCGGCATTTGGAAATTCAGACAAGTAAAGTGTTCTAGTACACCAAAAAATAAATAACCGATACAAATCCACCGATAATTTTTCCAACTGCCGCGTTGTCATCAGTCGTCGATGCCCGTGATTTCGCTACAGTTCCTTACCATCCATCACCTTAAATTATAATGTAAAATCCCATTAAAGGCAAAATGCATGACGTGTCATGCCTATATAGTTGATTTTATTGCGATTTGTATGCTAATATGGTCGAATGATTATAGATAATGTGATGCGTGACAGTTGTCATCACAAAACAGATGAAGGGATTAAAGATATGAAAATAGCAGTAACTTATGAAAACGGAGAGGTTTTCCAGCATTTTGGACATACTGAACAGTTCAAGGTATATGAGGTAGAGGATGGAAAGGTTGTTTCCTCAGAGGTTCTTGATTCAAACGGAACAGGACATGGGGCACTGGCAGGACTTCTTGCAAACAACGATATAAATGTACTTATCTGCGGAGGTATCGGAGGCGGTGCAAAGGCTGCACTTGATGCCGGCGGAATTGAGCTATGCGCAGGTGCAAAGGGAGATGCAGACCGGGCCGTTGAGGCATACCTTAATGGCGAACTCGTTAATAGCGGTGTAAACTGTGACCATCACGGCGAAGGGCACACCTGCGGTGATCATGAGGACGGACACTCCTGCGGGCACCACGAGGGTGGCCACTGCGGTCATCACGATGAAGCTGAAGAAGATGCAGATGAAGGCGGATGTGCAAGCGGTGGATGCGGCGGATGCCACGGCTGTCACCAGATTCCTCTGGTTGAGGGGCCAAATGCAGGAAAAACCTGCCGTACACACTATATTGGCACCTTCAACGACGGTACCCAGTTTGATTCATCCTATGACAGAGGAGAACCACTTGAATTTATATGCGGCAGCGGCATGATGATCCACGGATTTGATGAAGCAGTTGCAAACATGAATGTTGGCGACATCATCGATATTCACCTGGAGCCCTCACAGGCCTATGGTGATATTGATCCGGAAGCAATCTTCTCAGTTGAGATATCTGAGCTTCCCGGCTCAGAGGATCTTGCAGTCGGAGAAAAGGCCTACCTCCAGGATATGTACGGCAGACCAATCCCCGTAAAGGTTGTAGAAAAAAATGACAACACCATCACCTTCGATGCCAATCACGAAATGGCAGGAAAAGAGCTGAACTTCAAGATAGAGCTTGTCGAAGTTATCGCATAAAGCATATCAGGCAGAACCTTCATTCACAGATCAACGTGATTGAAGGTTCTTTTTCCTGAGGCATAATCCCCTACGATGTGCCCTTCACCTTCGAGAACATACTTGTAAGTCACAAGACCCTCCAAGCCAACAGGGCCTCTTGCGTGAAGCTTTCCGGTACTTATCCCGACCTCTGCACCAAAGCCGTATCTGTAGCCATCAGCAAACCTCGTTGAGCAGTTGTGATACACACCTGCGCTGTCAACCATCCGGGTGAACACTGCTGCAGTTTCACTGTTTCCTGTGATGATACTGTCCGTGTGGTGGGAGCCGAAATGATTTATGTGAGAAACGGCTTCGTTTACATCTGATACCAGTTTAAGTGAAACCTCAAGATCGTTGTATTCCTTTGCAAAGGCATCCTCCTGCATGACATCTATGTCTTTTCCAAGAAGTGCCTTTACTTCCTCAGTTCCGTTGACCTTTATCCCCTCGTTTACAAACATTTCATACAGGGCAGGAACGAAATCACCTGCTATTTTTCGATTGATAAGTACCGTCTCCACCGCATTGCAGGCTGCTGCATACTGTTTTTTTGCATCAAGTATCACAGACAGTGCCATGTCAGTATCCGCTTCCTCGTCGACATAAATGTGGCAGATGCCGCTGGAATGCCCCATAACAGGGATTCTGGTATTGTCCATGATGTATTTCACAAAGCTGTTGGAGCCGCGGGGTATGATGAGATCCACTTCCTCGTCGCACTTAAGCAGTTCATCGATCTCATTGTGCTGCTCTGCCTGGAGAAGACATTCCCCGGGAAGACCTGCCTTTACCACACTGTCCCTGATTATTTCGAATAACACTCGGTTTGTATTGGCAGTCTCCTTACCGCCCTTCAATATGGCGCAGTTTCCGCTCTTTATACACAGTGATGCCACCTGGATCATTGCATCGGGACGTGCTTCAAAAATAACGCCGATAACTCCGATAGGCACGCTTATCTTTTTTAGGATAAGGCCGTTGTCAAGCTGACGGTTCATGGAGACCTTCCCCACAGGATCCGGAAGTCCCTTTAGCCCCTCAAGGCCTGCAATACTGTCCTGCAGCTTATGCTCATCATACTTAAGCCTCTTTTTTACCGACTCCTTTACCCCGTTTTCCTCTGCATAGCTCATATCCTTTGCGTTTGCATCAAAAATCGCAGCCTTTTCATCCTCCAGAGCCCTTGAAATAAGCTCCAGCGCATGGTTTCTGCACTCAAGTGTCGACGCCGCCAAAAGAGGTGATGCCTCCTTCATTTTTACCGCCTCTGTCCGTATTTCCATAACACCTTCTCCTCCTCTGTAAATATAAGTTCATATCAGATGAGCCGGACCAGTGTATCGTCCCATCTCCGGTACTGTAATCATTATGTCACACTACCACTCTACCACAAAAATGCATCAGAGCAAAAGCATTATTATATACAACGAGTTGCCCGACAAAAGCTCGCGTTACAATTCAGTTGCCATCCAGCCGTAGCAGACCGCCGTAAGTGTAAGACTGCCCGGGGTGACGGTTTCACTTGCTCTGGTCTGCTACGGCTCGCTGGCAACTGAATTGAAACCATAAAAAAACTTTACAATTCATTCACCGCCCGGCAAATGAATTGTAAAGTCTCTTATAATCAATGTTCACTTAGGAACTGTAGCAGAATTGGCTGAATAATTTACGCAGTATGAATTCTCAAGTTATTTCGCTGCAGATCCTTAGTTCTCCGGCATATAGATGTGGTGTGGAAGTCCACTGATGTAAATAGGTGTGAGCTCAGCCTGGATGAGAGGAAGTGCATAGTCGATGAATTCCTGCTTCATCTGTGTATGATCCTCATTTACCCACTCAAGCGGTACCTTTTTCTCAAGATTTGCGATCTCTGAAATAGGATGAAGCTCTGTGGTGCACTGGTAAGGAGCATTTGAAATACGCTTGAGGGCAACCATCTCACCTGTGTGTCCCTCGAAGGCAGCCTTTACTGCAGCTCCGCCAACCTGATATGCCTCAGTGATATCTGTGCGGCTTGTGAGGTGTGCTGCGCAGCGCTGAAGAGTTGAGAGCTCAATGCAGCGTGTCTTGGTATCCATAGCTCTTGCTACGGTATTCGCAAGGAACCTTGCAGTTCCTGTCAGGCTCTTGTGTCCAAATGCATCAACTGCATGAACGTCATCGGCAAGCTCACAGACATACCTGCCATCCTCAAGCTTAACTCCCTCTGAAACCGCAATAACGATACTCTTTTTATTCTCCTGCATCTTGCGGACCTTTTCAACGAAACGGTCAACATTGAAGGGAACCTCGGGAAGACAGATCATATCTACTCCCTCACAGTCCTCATCCTTCGCAAGTGCAGCAGCTGCTGTCAGCCATCCTGCATTCCTGCCCATGATCTCAACAATAGTTACATACTTTGTTCCATAAACCGTAGCATCCCTGATGATCTCTTTCATTACAACACCGATGTACTTGGCAGCGCTGCCATATCCCGGTGTGTGGTCGGTTGCTGTCAGATCGTTGTCGATCGTCTTTGGAACTCCAATAAACCTTATATCACTTCCAATCTCTTTTCCGTAAGCAGCAAGCTTATTGATGGTATCCATGCTGTCATTTCCGCCGATGTAAAAGAAATATCCAATGTTCAGCTTATCTAAGAGAGACATGATCCTGTCATAAACCTCTTTTGCGCCCTCTGCCTCAATTGCCGGAAGCTTGTAGCGGCAGCTTCCGAGAAAACTTGACGGTGTACGCTTAAGAAGTTCTATATCCATGCTGTTCTTAAGCACAGTACTAAGATCAATATACCTCTCCTCAAGAAATCCCTGGATACCATTGCACATTCCATATACGTGCTCAGAGCCACGGCTCTTTGCTGCCTCATAAACACCTGCCAGACTTGAATTGATTACAGAAGTCGGTCCACCCGACTGGCCAACGATTGCGTTTTTCATTGTTCTCCTTTCCGTGCTATAACACCTTGACATGTTTCCGAAAATTTGTACTTACATACTAACACGAAAAAAAAATAAACATAATCGTTTTTGGCCATCTCTTCAAGAAAGGCAATATTTATGATTTTTTTCTCAAATCTTGCTAAATTTTGGTCAAATCAATGCCTTGAGTTCAAAGCCCATCATTGTGATGTCGTCAAACTGCTCAGCTGAGCCCTTGAAGCCTGCTACGCTGTCAAAAACAGATGGTATTATATGGTCAAATGACTCATCCTTCACTGCGTTAAGCGCTTCTGTAAGTCTGTCGGTGCCATACTGCTCCACCTTCTCGTTTATCGCCTCCGGAATTCCATCCGTATAAACAAACAGCTTATCTCCCGGCTCAAGAACAATCTCATATTCCCTTGCCTTGAGCTCCTCAATTGCAGCCAGCGCAAGTGAATGACGGTCCTTTAAAAGCTCAAAATCACCGTTCCTTCGCTTGATCACCGGATACTCATGCCCCGCATTTGCGCAGCTGATCACTCCTGTCTCAAGATCGATAATGCCTATCCAGACGGTAACAAACATCTCTGCATCATTTCCTTCACAGAGTGTGCTGTTTGCCTTATAGATTATCTCCGTCGGAGTGCCTCCGGTTTCTGTCAGACTCCTGATGGCAGTTTTGCTCCTCATCATGAACAGTGCCGCCGGTATCCCTTTGCCGGACACATCAGCAATTACCAGAGCCAGCTTATTCTGTCCTGCGATAAAGAAATCATAGAAATCCCCGCCCACCTCTTTTGCAGGCTTCATGGCAGCATATATGTCAAAATTGTCCTTAAATGCCGGAAAAACAAAGTTCTTGGGAAGTGCAGAATCCTGAATTGACTTGGCCAGTATCAGCTCCTGTTCAATCCTCTTTTCAGCAGCCTCTATATAACCCTTCAGCGCTTCCACAGTCTGATTGATATCATCCGAAAGAGAAGCAAATTCCGATGAGCTTCTGACCCTCACCACTTCGTCGAGATCCCCGTTTGTGATCTTGTCCAGCGATGTATTGATAAGATTGATATTGTTTACAACAATCTGATGAACCAAAAACGCGATCAGAACATAGATAACTGCAAACAGCAGTATATCCGCAAGTCCAGTCTCGTAGGCCTGTGCATTTCTGTACCAGTAGAGCCCACTGTTTGGAATATAGACCAGGAGAATGTGCTTGCCCCCAATGGACTCCGCCTTGTTCAGTGCATTTTCCTGGAAGAACTGCCTGGTAAAAAAGTCTCCGTCGACGTTGGCCTTTAATGCGTTGAGATCCTCGGTCGAAAGCTTAACCCCTCTGTGGCGCCCGGCTATTATTGAGCCATCGGGCTGAACAATCTCATAGAACTCCGAATTATCATTGATTACCTGCTTAAGTCCGCTTGCATACCTAATCTGAATATCATCAGCCGTATCGCTGATTGTCTGACATCCATTCTGATACGCCGATTCCGTCTGCAGGACAAAGGAAAAGGCAAAATTCCCAACAATAACAACTGTTGTTACAAGAAAAAGCCATCTCTGAAAGGTCTCTGATACGGATACCTGCTCCCCGGCCAGTTTTTCCATGGGGCTTTGCCACTCACCCGATTTTACCTGAAGTATAACTGACATGACAGACAGCGCAGCCCCGGTAAAAAACACCATCGGTATACTACAGGTGCTGACAACCTTGAAAGCCATCCTCATGTCATCCCTGTGAGTAATGAATACCACGTACATGTGAAATACTTCCATCACTGCACCCATGAAAAAGGCATATGCCGGTGAAGGCTTTTTCCCGTTAAACACCCGGGTGTTCATGATCATCGCGACGATACCCGCAAGACATGTGGATATGCTGCAGGCCACCCTGGTGTATTCACCAATCCCAAAGTAAGTTCCTACAATATACCTCTCTATTCCACCGATAAAACCGGCGATGAGTCCTGAGGCGGGATGAAAAAAAAGTCCGGCTGCCAGTGGCGCTACGTCCCTCAGGTTCAGAAGCATCTGTCCGTAGTCAACTCCAATATGCGTGGATAGAACAGAACACATACCGTAGATAATTCCGATTAGCAGGATCCCGCCTGTAGTTAACCGCTTATCTTTGGTCCTGATCCACAAAAAATATGTCAGAATGATATATAATATCGATATCGCTGACATTTTCAGCAGCATCACCAACATTGAGCCCATACCATTAATTCCTCTTTACCCTAAAACGTTACGATCCAGTTGCCGTACGGTTCAGGGCAGCCCGACGCGGTGTATGACTGCCAACTGAATCGTAACAATAAACTACACTGCACAAGTGTACCGCTTCAATATAATCTTTACAACATGTCTTCAGATATTAATATCCGGTTGTCTGCCTTCCTATAGCCTGTCAGTCTCACACGTCAGCTTAAACTCTGCGGACTCATCAGTCTCGCCCCACTGCTCCTGAATTTTTAAGACGCAGACGTTGCACGAAGAATCAGAATCATTTTTATAAGTCGCAAGTACAAGGATACTGTTCTTTCCATTAACACAAAAAATATCGCTTGTTCTCAAACTTTTCCTCACCACTTCGACCAGAGCCTTCATCGCCGTATCAAGTTTTTCTTCATTTTCTCCCCGCAGCTCAAGCTCTATAACTTCCCCGCGAATAAGCGATGCCTTTGAAAACCTTCTGAATATCCTGTATGTGTCCTGCAGGCTTTCATAATCAAGCTTATATGCGCCGTTTTTTTCTGTGCGCTCGCCCAATATCTTTTTTATACTATCCAGCTTCCCTTTCGGACTTCTGCTCTCAGCGTTTGACGATTCCTTAGAAGCTGCTGAAATTGAATAGCCGTGCTTTCCGTTGTTTTTCACTTCATAGAGGGCGGTGTCCGCCTTCTTGAGAAGAGCGGCCATATCTGTTCCCTCCTCCGGAACCATGACAGCGCCTATCGAGACACCAAGAGGTATATTCATATCTTTACCCATATATGTCCTTGCCGCCTTTAGCAGCTCAGCATTAATATACCTTGTTTTATCCTCCACCACAGCTTCCCTGTCGGCATTCATAAGAAACATGACGAATTCGTCCCCGCCAATCCGGCAGAGGATATCGTTTTCTCTGGTACAGGTCCTCATTAGCTGTGCCATGCTGATCAGAACCCTGTCACCTATTTCATGTCCATATATATCATTTACCGGCTTGAAGCTGTCCAGATCAAGGAGCATCAGGATTCCCTTTTTGGCCTTTAGCACTGGCTCCAGTATCTCCTGCATGCCCCTCTTGTTGAGAAGACCTGTAAGGGCGTCTCTGGTGGCTTCCTGTTGCCATTTCTCCAGATTGCTTGCATTCTGCAGGATATTACCCACTGCCCATCCGATGTAAAGTACGATCAAAAAGCAGACAATCATGAGATAAATGCGGAAAATCGTGCGCTCAAAGAGCTGTGGTTCTTTTTCTACGTAAAAGACCTCTTCCCTCTCCACATTGTTTCCTGCTGCATCAAGAACCTGCACATGAAGCACATAGTCTCCATAACGCAGGTTTGTGAAAGAAAGAACCTCCATATCCCTTTGATAACAGGTGATTCCTTCATCATCCTGTGCCCCCTCCAGATATATGTGCAAAAGAGGATTGGACAGAGTATAGTTAAGGACCGCCACCTCAAACTGTACTCTCCCCATAAACGGCGATATATGGTATACCCCGTCTTCTTCCCTGACCTTCGTATCCCCTGCCATCAGGCTTGCGACACAGATTTTATAATTCTCATTGAAGGAATTGTGTTTTTCCGTGGAAATCCTTCGGATTCCTTCCGTACAGCACAGATAAAGCTTGTCACCACTTGCAAAATATGATGAGTTGGCAGTCAATGATGAAGCAAGCCCTCTGCTGCGGTTCAGCAGAATATAGCTTGATATTTTATCGGCGACAAGATCGCTTTCCTCAACAACAAATATACCGGCGCTTGACATGACCCATACATTTCCATCACCGGGCAGATATACATCATAGTTGTTGCTGTACGGGAAGCTCTTTATCCTCCTTAACCCCTCGCCATTCTGTAAGTAAAGGGCGTTGCTCGTGACATAGATATACCCTCCGCTGCAGGGGATGATCTTAAGTACCACAGGTGCGTTCAGGCCATCCTCTTCGTCGATCTTATCGATTATTTCATGATTTTTTATGACATAGATTCCATCGCCATCTGACCCTGCAAGTATCGTTTTGTCCTCTGTCTCAACCGCGCAGAGTATATAGGCATTGATTCCTTCATTTTCCCTGATGCTGGAATATACAGCTCCGTCCCTTATGAAGTCAAGCCCTCCGTTACTGCTGACCAGAATATCTCCTCCAGTCAGCTCCTTTGTAAACCGGAAGCGGTTGCCGGAGGTTCCTGCATTATCAATGTTGTACGTCACAATGGATCTATCCGGCTTCACCTCAATAAGGCCGTGCTCCCCGTAGGTGCTGTACCAGAGGTTACCTTTGCTGTCCTCCATAATATGACGTATCCTGACGTTTCTGAAATAATCAGGATTCGGAACAGGTACAGAATAGTAGGTCTTCAGATCAATGGTCACAAGCCCTGTATCCGCTGCAACATACAAAAGTCCGTCCTTTATCAGAGCACTGTTCACAACATCTTTTGCAACCTTTGCCCGCGAAAAAATATCCTCAAAGGGATTCCAGGTGTATTTCTTTATACCGTGCTTATTCGACGCAAACCATATATTTCCCTGATAATCAACCATGCAGTCATCAATTGCGTTATTAAAATCACTGCCGGTAAGATTGGTAAACACGCCTTCGTCTGTTATAAATCCCACACCGTTCTCACAGGCAACAAAATATCCGCCATAGTTAGCCCGGTAAACCAGCTCGTTACAATAGGAAATATTGGTTGTCCTGTATTTGTTGACAATTTCAGCCTTTTCGTCTGTCACTCGAAGCGTCGCCGTATATTCGGCGCTTGTTCCAACCAGATAATTTCCGTCCTTATACGCAGCAATCGCAGTATAATCCCCTTCGACAAGATACTTCTGCCTGTTGTCCTCAAAAACCCGGATATTGCCGCTGACATTGACTCCTGCAACCGTATTTCCACAGGATGCAAGCTTATAGACACCATAGAAGTCTGTCCCCTCAAGAACCGTGATCTCAAAATCAGGGGAGATGACAGCCATCTGCGTTATCGTTCCAAGATATATGTTCCCGTTTTTGTCTTCAGTAATAGCCCTTATTACATTTGAGGGAAGACCATTCTCAACAGTAAAAAACCTTATTGTTTCTTCCACTGGGTCAAAGCACCCGACGCCGCTGTCATTTGTACCTATCCAGAGATATCCCCTGCTGTCAACCAAAAGCTCTTTTACATTACTGATCCTGTCATCGAGATGCACCTGCCTGAATCTGAAACCATCATAGCGATAGAGCCCTGAATAAGTACCAGCCCACACAAATCCGTCACCGGTCTGGGCAACCGCATTTATTTCTATGGAAGCAAGGCCGTCCTCTGTATCGTAGATTTCTCCGGTATACTCAGAGGAGAAGTCTACAGCATAGACTTTTCCGGAAAACATCGGTGACAGAAAAAGGAATAGAAAAACCAGCGGCATAACCGCGTTCTTCCTGTTCATACGGACTTTTTTTACATAATAGGTGATCCCCATGCACAAAAGTACACTGATTGCCTTATCAGGAATATCGACAAAAGCCTCACCAAGAAATGACCTTATGGCAGGAACCCTGATATCCTGCTCCAGCATGTCCATCAATCCGTCACCCCACGCATTTCCCGTATATCCGTCATAGATTATCAGGTTGATCGGCGTAGATATAACCGCAGCCAGAACACCCGTGAACACTGCCACAGATACATAGTGAAAGAGCTGATTTTCTCTTTTTACAGGATAAAGTAAGCCGACAGAAACACCAATAGCTATAGAAACAATCGCATATGACAGCGCTAAAGGATCCCCGACAGAAGTTATCAGGTTGAAAATAAGGCCGCACACCCCACCGCCGGCAGGACCAAGGTAAATAGCGGTCATGATAGTCCCAACCGCATCAAGCCACACGGGGAGATTAAGTGAGAATGCTACCATCCTCCCCGCATAGTTAATCCCAACACCCAATATGATGAAAAACCAGGTCTGCCAGCGCTTGAACTTGTTCATATCATCCTCATTAAGTGATTTGTACGTGCGCATATATACGTTTTAATTTTATCATTTTATTGTAGGAAAAGGAGTTAAAATTCTATAAAATGAACCAACCGGGCAAAGCAAGGCGTTACAATTCAATTTGCCCCCAAAAACAGGCCCGGCGCTTTAAGATCAGCACCGGGCATTCATTTTTGGGTCATGCAAGAGTAAGGCACAGCCTTTCTTTGCTCTTCTCCTCTTTGAGACACTTATATACATCTACCGCCAAAGTAAAGCCAAAGACTATATCGTTGTAAACATCTGTGAAAAATTCCCTTACTCTCATAATCATATCCCTCTTTTGTTCTGATGGACACCGCCTGCGGCAACCCCCATCAGACGAAATGCAGTTTTAATATCCTGATCTATACTATCGTTTCCAGAACCTGCTGTTTTATTGACTCAGCAGCAATTTGCCGTGATAAAAGCTGTTGCATCAGAAGAAAAATCAGCCATCTCCCATTCATCGTAGACCTCAGCCATCTTCATTCCCGAAACACCCTTCTCGTCCATCTTCAGACTTTTCCACGCCTTCTCAAAATCCTTTTTCTTTTGAGGGTTATTCTTTTCAATCTTCTTTGATCCGTCCTGCTTTCCGCCAACAACACCAAGCAGCTCATCCTCATTTAACATATCTTTTCCCATATCCATTTCCTCCTGGATTATATTTTGCTGTTTTAATTGCTATGTTTATTTATACGAATAAAAAAATATTTTGGCAATAAGAATTTTTAATAATTTTTTTAGTTCCTCATCAGAGAATCATAATAATTATGGTTTAGTATATCAAAAACAGTTCATTTTGGTCTTTTTAGGAATGGAGAAATAAATAATTATGAATAACACATCATCTTTTGCAGGTAAAGGATCACCCAAAATAATAGATGCAGTAAACTACAACGGCAAATATGTAAATGTGGACAGTCTCAAGACCAGGTTCATATCTGTTGCAGTTGCACTCATGGCCATTGCATCGTTTATAGTTCTGCTTCTCTTCTGACAGTATGAATTCAGCGGGAAGGAAGTTCTATAGGTTCTTGGCTTTAGAGAGGCACATATGAATACGAATGTTATTATTGAAGCAATCGGTTATACTGGCTCTGCTCTGGTTCTGGTATCATTTCTCATGGTATCTGTGGTCAAGCTGCGCATAGTTAACACAATAGGAAGTATAATCTTTACTGTCTATGCCTTTATAATCCACTCGTACCCGACGGCGATAATGAATATCTGCCTTGTTCTTATAAACATCTATCATCTCATCAAGCTCAGCAATACTAAAACCGATTCAAGAACATATGATTTGGTTAATGTATCTCCTGATGATTCTATGCTGAAATACACCCTGAGCCGGTCAGAAAGCGATATCCTGAAATCATTTCCCGGGATGTCCATGGATTTTTCAGGTGCCAATTCCGCTTACATGATCTGCCACGAAGGCAACCCTGCCGGTATTTTCATCGGAGTACTTGGTGAAAACGGTTCCATGGAAATCCTCCTTGACTACTCGCTTCCCGAATACAGGGATTTTTCCATTGGACAATTCCTCTTCTCGAAGCTTCCGCAGGAGGGTATCCATACACTGACCTTCCGGGGCCCCGACGATAATCACAAGGACTACCTAAGCAAATATGAATTTGCCAAAAGAGGCAGCCAGTATATAAAGATCCTCTGATCAGCTCTGATTATCCGGATTTGACATCATCCTTATGGTTTCAATGTCGTTGGCTGTCAGCCTGATATTTGATTCAATTGTCCTTCCGTCAGGAGTTGTTACCTTCACGGCAAACACGCTTCCCTCCTGAACAGCATTATCCTTGACTGCACTCAGGAAGGGCAGGAACTTGGGATGATCCTGCTGGAATGTCTGCAGCCTTTGCTGAAGCTGCATAAGCATCTTTGGATTCATATTCATTGTCTTTATCCCCTTTGCTACTTTGTTAAATAAATACTTTTTCAATTTTATCAGATTGTTGAGTGAAATCAAACTTTTTTATCCAACCTTGTTCTATAATACGCTTACGCATGAAATGTATGCGCTTACATTTAAGGAAAATCCGATAAAAATAACACAAGGAGGAAATTATTATGTACGGATTTGGAGATATGATCCAAAAGCTCAAAAAGAACCCTAAAACCATCGTTTTGCCCGAGGGCTCAGATCCGAGAATTCTCGAGGCAGCTTCACGTCTTCTTGCAAGCAATTTCATCAAGCCCGTTCTCCTGGGCAACGAAGATGAAATAAACAAAGCTGCCGAAGAAGCCGGCTACAACATCCGTGGCGCACAGATAATCGATCCTGAGAATTATGACAAATTTGATGACATGGTAGCAGAGTTCTGTGAGCTTAGAAAGAGCAAGGGAATGACTCCCGAAAAGGCTATCCCGATCCTCAAGCAGACCAACTACTTCGGAACAATGCTTGTAAAGATGGGCCTTGGCGACTGCCTGCTCGGCGGAGCTACATATTCAACAGCTGACACTGTTCGTCCTGCACTTCAGATCATCAAGACAAAGCCTGCGAACACAATCGTTTCTTCCTGCTTTATTCTTGTTCGTCCTTCTGCTACAGGTGAGAACGAAGTTATCGCCATGGCAGACTGCGGAATCAACATCAATCCAAGCGAGGACGAGCTTGTTGAGATCTGCGGCGAGACCGTTAACTGTGCACAGCGCTTCGGTGTTGATCCCAAGGTTGCTTTCCTTTCATTCTCAACCAAGGGTTCTGCCAAGGATGACACTGTTACCAAGATGCAGAATGCTACCAGAAAGGCTCAGGAGAAATACCCTGAAATCCCTATCGACGGTGAGCTTCAGTTTGATGCAGCAGTTTCTCCCCGTGTAGCTAAGCAGAAGGCTCCGGGCTCAACTGTTGCCGGTCATGCAAACACCTTCATCTTCCCTGACATCAACGCAGGTAATCTTGGTTACAAGATTGCTCAGAGAATGGGTAACTTTGAAGCATACGGTCCTATCCTTCTTGGTCTCAATGCTCCTATCAACGATCTTTCACGCGGATGCAACGCTATAGAAGTATATTCAATGGCAATAATCACAGCATCTCTTGCATAACAATTCGCATGTTATGTTTCAGCAGAACTTTTCTTTTCTGCTGATATGATAAAAGAGCAAAAAAACAGCCTCTATTTATGAGGCTGTTTTTTATTATCATTGTCCGGACTGCCTTCTCTCATGGTCTCCGTAATACTGCGCTTTATCATTATACATTGCTTCATCAGCGTTTCTTATCAGTTTCCTGACGTCACAGCAGCTATGAGCCCAGGAATATCCTATAGCCATCGTTATCTTCTTCGACTTATCCCGCAGCTTTTCCACGAGTTTTATAAACGCCTCTTCACTGATGCCGGGAACAACAGCTACAAACTCATCCCCTCCTACCCTGAAGCAGTTCTTTCTCTTGAAAATACCGGCAAAAAGATTTGACATTGAAACTATGAGTTTATCACCTTCCTCATGTCCCATTTCATCATTTATAGCCTTCAGCCCGTTAATATCCGTATAGCAAACTCCCACAGAATCTGTAGTCTCTGAGATCACAAGAAGCATCTGGTTTAAAGCATATCTGTTCCCAAGACCTGTCAGCGCATCATGCCCACCGAGATACATAAGCTCATTGGTCAGCTCCTGGTTCTTTATCAGTGCGGCGATAAAAATAGCAACCGTTTCCATTACCTCTTCCACATTCATCTGTGTTTCGAGAGAATAATTGTCTGCCACCAGAAAACCTATATTCTCATTCTTGTCTTTAAGCGCCGCGACCATATATCTCGCGCACTTTCCGGCGAGAAACTTTCCGTAAAGCTCCGGATTCTTCTCAGCAATAGCCGCCGTGTCATTTAAGTAAAAAACATTCTTTCCTGCCAGCTGTCTTGTGAAGATCTCTAACAGATCATACTCCTCAAAAATCTTTTTGGAAGGGAGGTCCGCCGTATTAGGGCTAATCCACTCATACATCTGCTCTATCCTGGAATCCTTGTGCCTTATAACATAGACCCTGTCGGCATCAATATTCTGGCCAATCCTCCTGAGACACCGCCTAATTCCCTTGCTGAAATCAGAAGTTGACATTGCTTTGGCACACTCGATAAGAACATTGCTGGTATTACTCTGATACCTGTGATAATCCTCATTGTGCTTGTCTGCGGTTACATCGTGGATAATGAAGGCACAGAAGCCCTTCTGATATACGGGAACCGCCCAGAATTCAAACCATTTATCAAACTGACTGTTATAAGTCCTGTTGATGGATGACTGCCGGAGTATCGCTGCCTGATAGCTGAACTTTATCCAGTCCTCATCCTGATTTTTTACAACCGAATAATATGTGCTGCCGATCAGTTCAGCTGTGGGTATCCCCACAAGTCTCGCATACTTCTCATTTGCAAACAAAAACAGCATGTCCTTGACCGTGCCAAAGGGATCCGTAAGCACCTTAAAAACACAGCATGCGTCCGGAAGGTCCTTAAGCATGTATAAAATGTCATTAGGTCCAAAGTCAGCTGAAGATGAATAACCTATTTTCCCTTCCGTATTGATTGGCTGCATACCTGTCTCCTGTTTTCTGTAAATAATATAAATAAGTTCCCAAAATAATTATACTACTATTTTTATCATATTATTATTAAATTTTCATATATTTATTCGTTTTGTATGTTAGAATTAACTGAAATCGGAGGAATGATACATGAAGAAATCAGTCGGTATATTATTGGCAATATGTATAATCGCGCTTACCTGCAGCTGCGGCTCATCAACCCGGCAAAAATCTGACAGCAGCGGCGTTACCCTGACCATTGCAGCGCGGGACGGTTCTCATACCGATGTTATCAATGCCGTTAAAAAGACCTTTGAAGAGGAAAACAACTGTACAGTACACGTTATCTCCCTGAGCGCCGATGACATACACAAGACTGTGATCGAGGACGTTTCGAACAGTCCGGGCAGATATGATCTTATTATGATCGACGATCCGCTCATGCCCGAATATATAGAAAAACGTGTGCTACTTAATCTTACAAAGCTTGGTTACTCAGATGATGACGACTTTGTTGAGAAATCGAGGCTTCTTGGAAAGGATCCATATCCCCTGGGAGCCACATACTCACTGCCCTTTTCCGGAAATGTTCAGCTCCTGTTCTATAACGACGATCTGTTAAAAGACCCATCTGCACTCGCTGACTGGGAGGACATTCTCAAGGCCTGTGAAGAGATCCACAAATCCGGCAAAAACGGATACGCAATACGAGGCCAGGCCGGCAACCCTATAGTTTCAGACTTTCTTCCGATCCTCTGGGCGTTTGGAGGAGATCTCTTCGACGAAAACAACAATGTTATCCTTGATTCAAAGGAGAGCCGGGAAGCTCTCGAGTTCTACTGTAAGCTCTATTCCACCGGCGGAAGCTATGAGAAGGACGATCTGGTGAATGCAGTCTCATCCGGCGAAGCAGCAGTAGCACTTGGCTGGCCGTCATGGTTCACCCAGGGGACAGAGCAGAAGGCATCTATCGAGCAGATACCGGGAAAAGAAGACGACGACGCCAATACCCTTGCCACCGGTGAAATAGGAAACTGGCTTCTTGGAGTTACCAGCAATTCAGCCAATCCCGAGCTTTCCCTGAAGCTTGCAATATATCTCACAAGCCGCGATGTACAGATCGAATCGGTAAACCACGGAGGAATACCCACCAGAAAAAGCGTATTCAAGGACAAGGATATCCTGAGCAAATATCCCTATTTTGATCAGATCTACAGCGGAACCAACAACTCCCGTGTAAGACCAAGAACCACGAAGTGGTCCAGAATAGAGGAAGTCTTCGGCGCTGAACTGTTTAAATGTATCAAGGGTGAACAATCCGTCGACGAGACGATTGAAAAATCACACAAGGCGATTGAAGAACTTGGAATGGAGTAATTTTTTGTAGCTTTCTATGTGTGGCCTATCACGATCCCGGTTCTGCGTGGGAACTTTTCGCTAACATTCAGTATAAAAACCGCCTGACTTCTGCTTTGTGCGAAAGTCTTTGACGTTCTCATTCAGATAAAAACCGCCAGCCAAAAGCTCGCAGAATAAGCTTTTGGCTGGCGGTTTTTCTGTGTCAGTGATTTCCGGCAGCCAGCTGCCAGAACGCTACGGCGCTTGCTGCTGCTACGTTCAGTGAATCCACTCCCATTGACATGGGGATCCTGGCGACAAAGTCGCTTCTTTCCAATGTTTCCCTGCAAAGTCCCTCGCCTTCTGTTCCCATCAGAATAGCCATTTTATCAATTCCATTCAGCCCGGGAGAATCAATAGCAATTGATTTTTCAGAGAGCGCCATTGCAACAGTCTTGAACCCAAGGTTATGTAAATACTCTATGCCTCCTTCATGCCAGTCCTGTTTGTGTTCCCCAAAAAAAGTCCACGGCACGAGAAATACATTTCCCATGCTGACCCTGATCGCACGCCTGTACAGCGGATCGCAGCAGCCGCGCGTCAAAATAACAGCATCTATTTTAAGTGCTGCGGCACTCCGTATGATCGCGCCGACATTTGTGGGATTCTCCACATCCTCAAGAACAGCTATCCTTCCGGCATTCTCACATAATTCCGATACAGTTTTGAGCCTCTTCCTCTTCATGGCACAGAGTACCCCTCTGGTGAGCTTATAACCCGTTATACAGGTTAAAACCTCTTCGCATGATACATATATGGGAATTTGACCAAGCCTGTCTAAAATCGGCCTTATTTCGCCATTTAAGAGGTGCTCTTCCGCAACCATTGATACAGGCTCATATCCTGCGTCCAAAGCCCTAACAATAACTTTAGGGCTTTCCGCAATGAAAAGCCCTAAATCCGGTTCGTTTATTCTTTTTAACTGATTCTCGTTCAGCGTGTTATATACTCTGCTGATTTCTTCTTCAAGTTTTTCAATGTAAATGATATTGTTCAAAGCAACTCCACATTTCAGTATAAAGACAATACTCCTGAACTTTCATCACCGACCGGATGTCGGAAAAGTGTTTCCTGACAATCCTGATAATTGCAGCAGTGGCTGATGTCCAATGAAAGCCTGTAGCCCCGGCCGCTTATTCATCTCTTAAATAGTCCTCCAGCTCTTTTCTGAGCTCGAGTATGGATTTGCCTGTTCTTGTGGCGATCCCGGCCAGATCTTCATATTCAAACTTTTCACGCTTGACTTCAAATCCGGTTGATTTCTTTATCCTGACTTTGCCGTAAGGAGTGTCTTTGCTCTCTATCTCCCTTGTGAGGATATATCTGTCGCTCATACTCTCCCTGATTCCTATGGTTGACGTGTGCCTGAAAATGGCTTTTAATAACGCTTCCTTCTTATCCTCCTTGCAGATACATTCCAGGAGAATGCCCGGTCTGTTTTTCTTCATACCTGTTGATATTGTAAATACCTCAAGAGCGCCCTCTTCAAACAGCTTGTCCTTGGCATATCCAATATCTTCTGGTGTCATGTCATCCATATTGCAGGTCAGCTCAACAACCCTGTCCACTTCATCACTACCCTCACCAAGCATTGCCCTTACGCAGTTTACCTGGTCAAAATCCTTTTTTCCCATGCCGTATCCGATCTTCTTGAGCATCATAACCGGCTGTGAGCCAAATTCAAATGCAAAATACTTCACAAGTGCTGCTCCCGTAGGAGTGCAGAGTTCCCCTGCTATCCTGTCGCTTGAATAATTGGGCACATCCGTGAGCAAAATAGCTGTTGCAGGTGCGGGAACCGGCAGAATACCATGCGATGTCCTTACCTCTCCGCTTCCGACATTTATTGGCGATACTACGATCTTATCAGGATCTATGTCATGCAGAAGAAGGCACACTGCAGCAATATCAGCTACTGCATCAAGGCTTCCCACTTCATGAAAGTGTATTTCTGATACCGCAGTGCCGTGAACACGGCTTTCTGCCATAGCCATCAGCTGATATATTTCGCGTATATCGCTTTTAATTTCATTTGCTACGTTTAATCCCTCTATAATATCTTCAATGTCATAAAGAGTTCTGTGGGTATGACCGTGATGATGGTCATTATGCTCCTGCAGGTCAGTGTCCGATGCATGCTCTAAAGCGCTGTGCATATCCTGACTTTCCTCCTCAACACCATCTACCCTGACAGTAATGTGCCCTCCCATTATTCCGCATTTTTGCACGCGGTCATAGGAAAAAGTCACGCCCGGAACATTCATGGCGTTAAGCTCTTCAATCTTTTTTTCCCTGTCATCAAATAAATCCAAAAGTGATGATGCAAACATATCGCCTGCTATTCCCATTTTACACTCAAGATATAGTATTTTCATTGCTGTTCCTCTCCAAGTCTTCTATTACCACGTTCTTCAGCACGACACCCCTGCCGCCTGTGATATGCGCCTTTCGTCCGCCACATGCAGGACAGAGATAATCATTTTCCCTGTTTGGGTAGTATTCGCTGCCACATTCATCGCATAGTGCCCTTACATCTGCCTCTGAACATACCAGAGTCGCATTTTCAAGTATCGTCCCCTTTACCACCTCAGGATAATACTTATACATGTAATAAGGCAGCACTCCGCTTGTTTTACCTATTTCGACTTCTATACTTACCACTCTTCCGGCATTGTTTTCATTTGCAACTTCTATGGCAAGAGAAACCATTTTTGAAATATAACTCAACTCATGCATCGAATGATAGCCTCAAAAGAATCTTTATTGTCATTTTATTACAATTTAATTGATTGTAAATGATTTTTTGTTAATAATATATATTAGGAGGTGAATTATGGCTCACAATGTTGTTATAACCTGCGTAGGCTGCGGCAGGTCTTTTACAGCGCGCAACAGTTTAAACCCCTTCTGCTGTAAGACATGCAAGATAAGATATTCATACCATTACCACTTCAAATGCAGAGACTGCAGAAATGCATCCTGTGAGGTCCGCAATAACTCCCTGCAGGGCTGTGCTTTAGATTGCCCAAATCTTAAATGGAATCCATAACACCAATAAATAATATAATTCATACACGTTATATAACATGTATGAATTATATTTAATATTTCACTCAGCTATTTACCGTTCCCTGAAGATAATTTACAAACTGCTGTGCAGTACGTCCGGAAATTCCTCCGTGATTGAGTTCCCATCTGTCTGCTTCCAGCCTAAGCTTTTCCTCATCCATCTCAATTCCGTTTCTTGCTGCAAGAGATGAGACAATATTGTAGTACTCCTGTCTTGAAGGCTTATAATAGCCAATCGTGACTCCAAACCGGTTTGCAAGAGAGAGCTTCTCTTCCATAGTGTCAGATCTGTGAATATCACCATTCTGCTCTATATCCGTTCTGTCTCTCCACATTTCCCTTATAAGATGACGTCTGTTTGACGTGGCATAGATGAGTATATTGTCAGGCTTGGTCTCCACACCGCCCTCTATAACAGCCTTGAGGAATTTGTACTCAGACTCGTCGTCTTCAAAAGAAAGATCGTCCATGTATATGATAAACTTGTAGTTACGGTTCTTTATCTGAGAGATTAGCTGCGAAAGAAGTCTGAACTGATATTTATAGATCTCGATCATCCTCAGCCCGTCACCGTAGAATTCATTGACTATGGCTTTTATGCTGGTTGACTTTCCTGTGCCACTGTCGCCAAATAATAACACATTGTTTGCTTTCTTTCCCTCAACAAAGGCCCTTGTATTAGCAATCAGCTTATTTTTTTGGATTTCGTAACCCACGAGATCATCCAGAACAACGGCATCCATATTATTTATCGGCCTGAATTCCACATCACCGTTATTTAATTCCTTCAGCCTGAATGCCTTGTTTAGTCCAAAAGCACCAACACCGATATTTTTGTAAAAGGATGTCACAAGCTCAAAAAAACGCTCGTCATCATCAGCCGTTTCAAGCTGTTCGCTCAACCCTCTCACCTTTTCACTGACATTTCTGTTATACATAAGTTCAGGCTTATCAATCGATTTATAATCCGTGATACAGCTGAAGCAATCTATTCCAAGCGACTGCTCCAGATTCGAAAAATCGAAATCAAACAGCTGCCTGAAGGCATGGAAATCGTTTTTTGCAAAATGATTCACACTACCATTCCTGTAACCTATCTTCTCACAGGTAAGACTGAAAGGATTCTCATTCATAATCAAAAGAAATGTCAGATAATTATGCCATAAATTTCTGTCAAAGGCATATGCTGTCCCCAGCTCAAGTATTCTCTTGACCTGCCTGTAGCACCTGGCAATAAGATCCTCTTTACTGTAGCTCCCGCTATGGAAACTCCTGAATACTGCAGCAAGCTCCATGAGAATGGAATCCTTCGGCAGATCCCCGTAGATTAGCAGTTTTGCAACTATTTTTTCCATAATCCTCCCTGATGACTGTGAACCGGTCACTTGCAAGTGCCTCTTTGCTGTGCAGTACGAACAGCCGCAGCTGTCCTGACGAGCTTTTGCCATACTGCTCAATAAACATGGCTCAGAATTTGCCCTCAACCTCATTCATAGCCCATACCAATAACATATTACCCGTTACGAAAAAGCTCAATTATCCAAAAGCTGCCTCTCCAGCTCTTCAAAATCAATAACCGGGTTCTGTGTGAAATTGTTAAACGAATTTTTCTTCACAGCTTGAAACTTCGAAGTATTTTCATAGTACTCATTGTGTATGCAATCCTTCATAAATGCGATTGGAACCTCGATGTCAGAGCCATATTCCTGCATATATTTAAATGCTTTTGTTATTTTATCCACATCGTAATTAGCATACTCGGCTATCTCTCTGATCTCTCGTACCTTAAAAACACTGCACATAAGATCAATAAGATCATCCATTATATCATCCTTGTTTATGTGGACTATCTTTTCTTCTTTTAGAATCGCATGTTCTTTTTTAGTAACAAAAAACCTTACACCAACTGCTCTCCTACCGCTTTTTATTGGTTCGTAATCCACTATCAGACTGGTTTTTTCATTCAGCTCATCCTTGACCTTGGAAAGTACATTTCTGTTAAATACCTTATACTCTTTATACTTGGTCTGTCCTGTTTTTTCAGCTGCCAGATTTTCTATCCTGTCATAATCAGGATATTCCTTCTCAAGCTCGGCTTTTATCTCCTTGCTCCCACCGGAATTGATGATTCCAAGTTCAAGCTTAAGCTCTGTGATATTATATTCAAAAACGAGCTCTCCCTGCTGCTTGGTCACTGCTCTCTGGTAATCATATGCAGACTTGAGCATCTCGTACAGACGCAGAGAATAGACGCTCTTAAGACTAAGAGTGTCCGATAGACTCAGAACCGTATAATCCTTCTGAAGGTTAACAATTTTATCTGTTAAAGAGTTATTATAACGCAGTGTCAACGTTCCGTTTTTAAAAGAAGCATCTGTTACTACCTGATGTGCTTCAATTTTACCGTTTTCCTTATCCTTCATCAGCAGAATCCAGTCGAAAATTGTTGCACCCTTTATCTGCTTATCACATAGAGCCTCTATATGTTCATACAGCGATCCTGAGCTTGATTTAAACATTTTTCTGAGCTCAGTACCATATATGGTGGCCACTACATTATTTGTTTCATCGATCTTTATGTTTTGCATACCAATAGCAAATAGCTTCTGGCTGAGGGCGGTTCCCTTCCCCATCGCATTGATAAGCTCGTTCGATTTTTTGTAGCTCTTATTACTTATTACCAGCTGGTCTCTTCTCTCGTCTTTCATAATGATGCTATTCCTTTTTTGTTCACCTTAAAGAATGGTATCTGATTCCTTTTTTATACACCCTTTAAGATTTCTTTAATTCTATCCATTCCCTTTTCACTTACCTAAACTTTATTATATTCCCTTTTTTGTCACTTACAAGACATTTTTTCAACATTTAGTGGTCAGATACGAAATGAATCACAACTTTTAGTAGACCGAAATGGTTAATGAATCTATTCCCTTTTATATCACTTTTAATAAATGGAAAGCCCCTTTTCTACACCATTGACTATTTCAGTTCTATATTGATACCTTTTTACGTTCCCTTTTTGCTCACCTTAAACACCCTTTTCTATTCCTGACAACCTTAAAAATTCCTATCTTTTTATTTTCGGGATCGATTGAAAAAGATTCCTCATCCGTATTCACGCTTCACAGCAGCTTCTACCTCTCAAAATCCGCGTCATCTTCCGGTGGCTCAAAGAAAAAACTCCCGAATGACCGTTTTTTCCTGTTTTCCCTCTGAAAAAATAACTATTCGTGATATTTACTCTGTCCTGTGCATCGTTTTTACACTAATGGCAAAAATTACGTAAAAATGCATGAAACGCTGCAAAAATACGGCATTTCATGCATTTATCCAATTACATGTATGATCTTGTATACCGGCCGGAAGCATTTTGCAATCTGTCACTGATCAGTGCTTCCCTTTTTGTACACCTTTCCTGTCTGATGACTTCAAAAGTGCTGAATTTGCTTACCTTGTCTTTAATTTATAAAAACATCATTTGTAACAATAACCCTACAGATTTAAGGTGAATGATCTATTTTACCTGTTCCCTTTTTGTTCACCTTAAAATTCCCTTTTACTACACCTTAAACTGTTAGTACCGTGCTTAACCCGCATAAATACTGGCTGTTCCCGGATACGATCACTTTAGTTCTACGTTTTCCCTTTTTAGTCACCTTAATTCCCAAAATCAACACTTTTCATTCCATAAAGCATCACATTTCTCAGGTTTTCCAGCATCCTCTTTTTACTACTTTTTAGCCCTATTCATCTAACCATATATTCCCTTTTAGCCCACCGTATATCCTTATTTTGTACACCTTTTTCCGATAAAACCCTGAATTTTACTGGGTTTCCCAGACATTAAATAAAATAATTAATAAGTGTACATATATTAAAAAATAAACTCACATGCAGTTGTTATAAGTTCCAATTTATGTTCTTTTCTTTTATCTCAATTATGACATTAGAAACAGAATAAAAACAATATTGAAGTTATGGAATGATCGGTA
>JAILJR010000115.1 GCA_024694565.1 Butyrivibrio sp.
CCACTTGATCAGAAATGCATGCTTACGATTAAGGAGGCAGCAGCTTATTTTTATTCTCTGGCTGTCATGCTATACTGATTAAAAGATGTGTGTAGGCTTCAAAAGCCTATGACGCTTATTCTGATATGATATGGTATTCTGATTTTACCGATCACGAGGGATTAACAATGGCCGGCCGCGGGGAAAAGAAGATTTCGGGAGATTATAGTAAAGCAGGTGATTTTGCCGATTACTATAGGTCTCAAGTAGAAGCTTATCTCAAATACGGACGTAAAAAAGGAGTAGAATCATGGCATACGGTGCACTCCTCTGTTTATGATATTGAAAATAAAATGCTTTATGTGATACCTCAGGAAGGCGGCTTTTCTTACGACTTCAATTTGACGGAACGCATTCAATAATGACATATGGAGATGTTATATTTAAAAGGGGTAATTGAGACAGATAATTAGTGTTGTAATTAAGCCAGCAAACTAACAACAGGCCATGGACTAGAGATAATCAAGGATAAGGAGCATGAGAATACAGTTGTTGGAGGGATGAATGAATATTTATATAGCAGCACCTCTGTTTTCTGAAGCTGAAAGACAATTTAATGAACATATCGATGCCATAGTTCAATCTTGCGGTCATCAGACTTATCTTCCGCAGCGAGATGGAGGATGTGTTGCAGATTTACCTGACATAATTGAAGATATTTCAAAGCGAGAATACCTTTTTCAATTAGATTGCAAGCACTTGGACCAGTGTGATGTTCTTCTTTTTTTGTTTGACGGACGTGTCCCGGACGAAGGAGCAAGTTTTGAATTGGGGTACTGTTTTGCGAAAGGTAAAAGGTGCATTGGGTATAAAACGGATGCAAGATCTTTCATTGATGGATATGATAATCTTATGTTGGATTGTGCCGTTGAGATAATACTTCAAAATGATCAGGAATTAAAAGATTTCTTGAGTCAGTATTAAAATAGTAGAGTAAATGGTAACATAAGCTTGGTTGATATAAGTTTTATGGCAACTGCATCAGCAAAGAAGAAAGAAAAACATGTCTTGCCTGGAACACTTTTTTAAGGACCGGGAGTTTTCTGTATCTTATGCTATGATAATTGTGATATAGTGTCTTGAAAAGCGTCCGGCAATCTCTGGTATCATGACATGCGGCGCATATAAAACATACAGGACCGGTTTCTTTTACCGGTGGGAGGATGATCACTTGAAAAAAATATTTGGAAGGACATTTGGCAGCATTCAGAAGAAGATGGTTAATCTTGTGATGGGAATTCTGATCATAACGGTTATTGTGTTCGGTTTTCTGTCATTTTTTCAGATGAAGATGCTGTCCGGCGTTGTACAGGAAACACGCTCTGAACAGGAGCAGTCTATTTCTGTGTCTTCAAGGGATACAATGAACCAGGTTCTGGATCATTCGATGGTTAATTCGACAGGTCTCCAGGCAGAAGTCGTTGACAATGATTTTTTGGAAGTGGTGCACAATGTATCCATGCTTCAGAGTATGGCGCAGGGATTGTGGGAGAACAGGAATTCGGTAGAACCGCTGCAGGTGGATCTGCCGGATCCGTCGAATGACGGTACACTGTCGGCCATGGCCTTGTGTGAAGAGGGAGTAGATCCGACAAAGTCCGAATACCTGGGTGTGATCGGACATCTGGCTATACCAATGATTGCCATGGTAAAGAATTCCGATAAGCTGCAAGCGTGTTACATCGGACTTGCTGACGGGACGCACCTGGGTATTGACAGTATGTCATCTGACAAACTGGATGAAAATGGAGAATTAATCCCCTTTCCGGTAAGAGAGAGACCGTGGTATAAAGGGGCAGTTGAAAAAGGCGGGATTTCTTTTACCGGCATTATGACCGATGCATATAATGGGAAGATGTGTATCACATGCTCAGCACCCATTATCTGCGATGGGGAATTGATTGGAGTTGCGGGAGCAGATATTATTCTTGAGAGCATGACTCAGATTATCCAAGCCTCGAAGGATATAGGAGGTTTTTCCTTTGTTGTCAATGACAGCGGCAAGGTGGTTCTGGCACCGGAAGATAACGGATTGTTTTCGGCCAAAGTTTCAGAGGAGGCAGAAGACCTGAGAGAAACCGGCAATTCGGAGCTGACATCCTTTATCAATGATGCTTTTGTGAAAGCGACTGATATTAAGGTCATTGCAATCAACGGAAAAGAATATTATGCTGCCGGCACGCCTCTGCCGACAGTGGGATGGGCCCTGATAGCAATTGTTGACAAGGAAATCACGGAGGCGTCTGAAAAACAGCTGCTTGAAGAATATGATCAGATCAATATGGCTGCGAGCAGCAGATTTCGATCCGGTACCCGGAGAATTATGATTTATAGTATTGTCATTATACTGTTGATTGCTGTAATCGGTTTCTTTACTGCACTGCTTGTTTCTCATAGAATCACAAAGCCGATCGAGGAGATGACCAAAGACATCAATAACAGCAGTGCGGCGGGCAATCTCTTTGAGATGAAGGATGCTTACAGGACAGATGATGAGATTGAAATCCTTGCAGAGGCCTTTGCAGATCTATCCCAAAAGACTAAGAAGTACATTCAGGATATTACCATTATTACCAAGGAGAAAGAGCGAGTTAGCACGGAACTGATGATGGCAAACCAGATTCAGAAGAGTATGCTTCCGAGTGTATTTCCGGCATTTCCGAAGAAAAAAGAGTTTGATATCTATGCTAGTATGGATCCTGCGAGAGAGGTTGGGGGAGATTTCTATGATTTCTTTCTGATTGACGACGATCACCTGTGTCTAGTCATGGCAGATGTGAGCGGCAAAGGTGTTCCGGCAGCTTTATTCATGATGATCACAAAGGTTATCCTCCAGAGTTGTGCGATGCTGGGAAAGAATGCAGCAGAAA
>JAILJR010000123.1 GCA_024694565.1 Butyrivibrio sp.
GTGTGCTCCATTATTGATAACAACATGAATCATATTCTTAGGATGCGACTGTGCTATTACCGGCAATGATCCCATATGCATCAGCATTGCTCCATCACCGTCAACACACCACACTCTGCGCTCAGGATGGAACGCAGCCACAGATAAAGCGATAGAACTACAGTGCCCCATCGAGCCAACTGTCAGAAAATCCTTTTCATGCCCTGATCCATTTGCTTCACGAAGTTCAAATAATTCTCTGCTTGCTTTGCCGGTAGTTGAGACTATCAAATCATTTTCACTTGCTTCAACAATTTTCTCAATGATTGCTTCCCTCTTCGGATAGGATTCACCTTTCGAATTCTCGATTTTCTTATCCGACATTGTCTCAAAATCTATACTCCCTGCCGCCGTCAATGCACCCTTGCGTATGATAAATGCAACCTGCTTTCCATCTTGGAGCAATTGATCAAATCTCTCCAGCGTTGATTTAAGCTCTTCTTCCGATGTCTCTTTTGATATAACGCAATACTCAACACCCATAGTACTAAGGAGAGAATCCGTCACCTCTCCCTGGAAAATATGCTGTGGTTCATCATGGACGCCAGGTTCACCACGCCAGCCAATAATGAAGATACAAGGTATCGCATAGACTCTATCATTTAGGAGACTCGCCAAAGGATTTATAATATTCCCCTCACCACTGTTTTGCATATAAACAACGGGAACCCGCCCTGTGGCCAAGTAATACCCTGCTGCAAGTCCCACAGCATTTCCCTCATTCGCAGCTATAAGATGGTGCCTTGAATCAATGCCATATACAGCAAGCAGGTAATCACAAAGCGGCTTTAACAGCGAGTCGGGCACACCCGTATAATAATCCCCTCCGCCTGTTATTGTCCCTATCATTTTCAAAAAAAGGTCAACCTGCATTATCAGCTCCTTAATTGTAATACGTCGAATTAATCCTCTCACCTACCGAAGGTTTACCGCGAATTAATTTCTCCTTCTTCTAAATAATGTCTATCTAAGCGTGCTGTTTTTTACCGCACGTTTTTTTCGTGTTTATATTGACTGACTATCCCTTAAGATCTATATTCATACAGTTACATAAAAAATGAGGAAAGACAGCCCCTACCACAGTTCGTCCTTCCTCATTCACATCCTTAAGAGCTGCACACAGGTCCGTTGCAGGGTCTATGCCCTAATTATGGTTGCCTGTTCAAAAGCAGTCATCTTAAGTTCAGCCCTTTCGAGCTGCCGTACCCCGTATACGCACTGAGTACTCTGTTATGATAAGAAAAAACTTACTGTTTAGCAAGATGCTAAATGTAAAAACTTCATCGAAAAATCTCTTTGACAGATATATGTCCCGGTTTGTTCCGGAAAAGGAAACCTGTCCCATCTGTGGATCCAGAGGTAATTGTCACATCCATGCCTACTACGGCAGGACCATAACTGACTTCATAAATGGCAAACATGTCAGATGCTCTCTCTGTGTAATGAGGGTCATCTGCGATAGCTGTCATCACACTCATGCCATACTCCCCGATCACATCATCCCCTATGGTACATACGGGCTGTTCTTCGTCCTGAGAGTCCTGGCTGAACATTTCTTCCAGTTCCGTTCTATCGAGAGCATTTGTGAAAGATATGGTATTTCCGACAGGCAGTTCCGCAAATGGAGATCCCTGTTCAATTCACATAAGAAACTCTGGCTTGGTGAACTTGAGAACCTGAAAGCCAGTCCACGTTCCTTTATGAAAACATTGGTAAGCCAGCCTTACAACGAATTCTCTTCTGGATTCGTAAGCCGCTTCTCTTTTTCATTCTTACAGTCACACAAAAATCCTTCTGTATCCTTCAACGGAACCGCAGGCTACTGTCAGAAGATATTTCATCCGGATTACATGATCACCTGACCACACAACCGGTAGGTGTTCATTCTCTCCCCCTCTGTTTATGATGTAGGAAAAACATAAAGGAGGACAAAACCTATGAATCAAAACACCGAAATCACAAAGCAGGATGCCGACATGGCGCAGTTCCGCTTTGCGCTCATCGCCCCGGTCATACAGGGGCTTTTTCCTGACGCATCCGCTACAGCCTACTACAAGCGAGTAACTGAAAATCCGCTGACACTTCCTGATGGGAGCGTGGTAAAGTATAGCTACAAAACACTGGAGAAGTGGAAATCTGCGTATTCCAGCGGCGGTCTTGATGCACTTCTTCCCGGAAGGCGCTCTGATATGGGCGTATCCCGTGTTCTTGACGAAGAGGCCATATGTGAGATCTATCGCATAAAGCAGGAATACCCCCGCATG
>JAILJR010000193.1 GCA_024694565.1 Butyrivibrio sp.
ATGTGCGTGTAGCTCAGCTGGATAGAGCGTCTGGCTACGGACCAGAAGGTCGTGGGTTCGAATCCTGTCACGCACATTATCAGACAAATAGCGGAAAGCCCTGTAAACATGAGGTTTTCCGCTATTTTTGTTGTAGTTCAAAGTATGAAAAAGTGATAAAAAGTAAATGTAACTTTTGCGTAACCAGGGGCCATTTTGTAACCTGATGTAACCAAAATGTAACCAGGCTAAATGCCCAGTGCTTCATCAAGAGTCTGTCTGACGTTTTCTTTGGAGTCAACAATATGACTGTATACATCGAGGACCATTTTTTCAGTGTCACCGAGAAGCTGGGCAATCTTTTTGGTGGAGATCTGCGGCACCTTGTAGCAGAGCTCCGTGCAGTAGTTGTGTCTGAATATATGTGGGGTAAGCCCCTGTATGGGCTTCTCGCCCTTGAATTTCTTTGCCTGTGGGTTGTATCCTGCAGCCACGTTCATGGCTGTTATGATGGAATCCCACATTCTCCTGAAGGCCGTCTCGGTCATCATCTCGGCATCCCGTCCGTGGAACAGGTAGGACGTGGAGCATTGTTCCACATATGGCTTTATTCTTGGTACCAGCGCGGAGGGAATGGGAATGGTCCTCACGCCTCTCTCGGATTTGGGATAAGGCTTGAGCACGGGATTGTTCCCGTCAAAGACAATAACCTTGTTGATGCTGACCTCATTCCTTGACCAGTTAAAATCGAACCTCGTAAGCGCCAGGGCTTCCTGCCTCCTGAGTCCGCATCCGTAAAGGAGGGAAAGAAAAGCATCCTTCATGGGAGACAGCTCAACCTTCATAAAAGCGTCCTTCTCGATGTCGGTGAGGGGTCTCTTATTCGGTTTCTGATACCTGGGCAGGGTAATGTCCGTTGTGATGTCCTCAAGGGCAGAACGGGGCAATAAATGATCCCGCACAGCGCTCCTGATGATCTGCCGGAATGTTGTGGCGATATTCTTGCAGGTCTTGGGATGCTCCAGGTTGTTGTTAATGACCATCTGGAAGTGTGAGTGCTTAATGTCCATGATCCCCACATCATAGAGACAGTCAAAGTACTTGAGTGTGGTCCGGTACATCCTCTGCGTGTTGATCTCTGAAGCGGCTTTACTGGATTCAAACCATCTCTGGGCATACTGTGGGAAGGTAAGGGCGGAGTATTTCACCGCTCCGCCTGATTCCACTTGTCTCTTAAATTCATTTACCTGTTTTTCAAGATCCGCAGAGGATTTCTTGGAGACAAGTTTCTTGCGGTGCTTCTCACCGGTCTCTGTATAGGTGCCATCCCAGATCTGGGTGCACCATCCCTTTATCTGAGGATTGTATTTATACTTTGCCTTTGCCATTCTCCCTCCTTTCTAAAAAGAGGCGGGAAATATTATCCCGCGCTCTCATCAATCTTAGTCTCTTTATATTTGTCCTGAGAGGCAAAGAACTGAGCCTGTTCAATCAGCCGGTTCCTGCCTTCTTCGTTGAGGAGTTCATAATATTTTAGGAGCTGTGCCTTTTGGACATCAACAGGAGCTGAAGAGGCAGCAGGCTCTGTCAATTGAGATATCTCGTCAGTGAGTAGTTCATCAGCTGTTATTCCAAGAGCATGAGAAATCTTCATGATTAAGTCAATATCAATCCTATTACTGTCTCTCTGAAGAAGAGAATAAAGCGTTGATGGTGTTACATTAATGCGCTGAGCCAGTTCGTTTGTGTTCATAGATCTTTCATCTAATAGTGAAGTAAGTCTGTTCTTAATTCCCATAAGTAAATCCCTCCTAATATTGAATCTATCACATTTGCGTAAGCGAGTAAATAAAAAGTTACGCAGAAGAGTAAAAAAGTATTTGACAAGATACGCAAATGAGTCTATTCTATACATATCAGTTACGCAACTGCGTAGTTTTAAAGAAAGGAGGAGCCATGTACCCGAATTTAAAAGCCGAGATGGCTAGGAACAATATTGAAATCAAGATGATTATGGATGCAACAGGAAAATCCAGAGCGGCTGTGTCGAACAATCTTAATGGGAGAGGGAGCTTTTCGATAGACGAGGCAATAAAAATCAGAAATACGATTTTTCCAGATGCATCAATAGATTATCTGTTTGCGTTGAGCGAAAAATAAGCCGCTGGCGCGGATCTCTGAGGGAACCCTCAGAGATATAGTAACAAATTGTAGTTACTTATTGACATAAGTAACTACAAAACAATCTTGACCAAAAGGAGAACATAAATGAGGGAAGAAACAAAAAGGATACTCGAAAGTATCGATGAGTTAAAGAAAGCAATTGAAGAAGGAACCATCCGGGTAGAGGACGAGCTAATCACGAAGGACAAAGACGGAACGGCCATATTTGTAGTGGCAGATATCAGAGATGGCTGGATCACATTTGTAAGGAAGTTCGTGCTCCAGGATGACAAGCCAATGAAGAGAAAAGACTTTGACCTTATCCAGTGGCTTAATTCTGATTACATGGAAACACTGGATAAAGATCTTAAAGCCATAATGGTAGCTCCTGATGGGCAGCAGCTTATGGATCTCCCGAGAGAGATAGAGGTCTTTGGCAAAAACGAGTATGGAGTGAAAGAGGAAGGCAGCAGGTGGGAGTATTTCAAGAAGCTGAACACCCGGATCTGCGGAACCGGAGACGATGCAGAGTATTCAGAATGGTGGTGGCTGAATACACCACACAGAGCTTCTGCCGCTCATTTCTGCAATTGCAACGACAATGGCCTTGCCAACTACGCCGGCGCTAGCAGTGCCAGCTTTTGTGTTCGTCCCCGCTTCATCTTAGCGCAGCGGAATCAGTAATCAGCCACCCCTCGTGGGTGGCCAGAAAAAGGAGGACCGTATGAACGAGTGGCCACAATGTACATATCCAGGCAGATGCATTTTTAGGAAGGGCAGGGACTGCATGATATTAACAAATATGCCAAAGAAAAGAAAGGACGGCAACTGCCCATTCAGGAAAGAACATCCAAACGACATTGGAGGAAAGGAGATAAAGCATGGATTATCCAGCAAAAGTAATGAAGATCAATGACCTTGTAAAGATGGGGTGGTCAAAGAAGAACCTGCGGGAGATCTACAACACACCGGGGCAGAAAATTGCCTGGAAGATGAGCAACGCAGTGAACAGCCCCATATTATTTGACACAGAAGAGCTTGAGAAGATGCGGAAAGCAAGATGTACAGGCTAAGGAGGAGAGATGAAAGGGCTAAAAGAGACCCTCACTCTGATTGGGATAGCGCTGATCGCGCTTGGAGTGCTTCTGCACCTGAGCCATTATCCAAAGGAAGAACAGCATGAAGAAATATGTACGTCTATCTGGGAAGAAGAACCGCAAACGGATATTTCAGAGCATGGAGCTGACGCGACTCCAAAAGCTGGATGGTATACAGCGGTCCTTTGCGAAGATGCAGGAGAAGAGATCATGACAAAAGAAGAGCAGGAATTATTGATGAAGCTGGCCTATGCCGAGGCCGGCAATCAGGGAGTCGAAGGAATGTGGCTGGTGATGAGTGTAGTTATCAACCGGAAGAACAGCCCGGATTATCCAAACAGTATCGTAGGAGTCATTTACCAGAAGAACCAGTTCGCCACAGTAAAGAACGGAGCCCTGGACAGGGCCATCATAACAGACAACTGCCGCGAAGCTCTGCGGCGGATCCTTAGCGGGGACGTGAAGGAGGACATCATAGGATTTGAGACTACCAAGTCCAAGGTCCTTGATAAATGGTTTCAGGCATCATTTGAACACAAGGACCACAGATTTTATGTGGCAAAAAAGTGAAGCAAAAGGGAATAAAGGTGAAGTAAAAGGGAATGAGACAACTTGACACGACGGATCATGATAAGGCCCTCATGTTGGACCTCATCATTGATGAACTCATAGATCAATACGAAAATAAACCGCCTGTTGAGAAAATATACCACTCCAGAGCGGAAAAGATAGGATATTCGATTGTAACGATGCTTGAGAGTAATGGATTCGTGACAAACGAGGGAATTGTGAGCAAATAAAATGACCGGCTTGGGGGACCGGTCAAAGTATGAAAATTGGGGAGTAAAAGTTATCTGTTGTTTTAATTATAGCACCCCGCACCTCCAAAGACAAGAAAAAAGGCTCAATGGAGCCGTTTAAGTAACTATATTAAATATTAAAGTTAGAGGTATGGGATGCTAGTCAGCGATAAGTACATATCAGAAAAGTTTATCGAGCGGGAGATACACCTCTCGGTGCCACAGGAGAGCGAGAGAAGCAAGAAGAGCAAGGCGAGCCCGTTGCAGATCGCCAAGCAGAACCACTGGAATAAAGTGAAAACCTGCCGGAGGACGATCCAGCTCAACTACAAGCCGGGAGACCTCTGGGTGACATTTGGCTATAAGGGTGGGACACGGAAAGAGATGCACACCTTCTGCAAAGACATGGAGAAGCTGCAGGATTTCATCCGGGACGAGTATGGCGCTCAGGGTAAAGAGTTCAAGTGGATCCGTCGCCTTGAGATAGGCCGCAGAGGAGGGCTCCACGCTCATTTCTTAATCAACGACATCCCCGGAGCGCTTCAGATCTTGCAGAGATGCTGGAAGAAGGCTTCCAAGGATGCCGGAAGAGTCCACGTAGAACCCATAGACGATGATAACGGTTATGAGGGACTTGCCGAGTACATATGCAAGGACCCTTCAGAGGAAATTCAAGGGCAGATGGTCTTTCTGCTCCCAGAGGAGCGCAAAAGACTCTGCAAGATATCCTCGTCAAGGAATCTCAAGCGCCCGGTGAGGATCCGGGAAAAAGTCAATGCCTGGTCAATACACAAGATACTGACAGGCAGGGACGTCCTCCTTGCGACAAAAGGATATTACATCGAGCCGCAGTCCGTCCGCATGGGAATAAGCTCAGTCACACACACTCCATACATACGCTATAGGGAGCGGAAGATCGAGGACGAGAAGCCAGGCATCCTGCAAAAAGTAAAGAATCTGTTCCGGAGGGGAAAATGAGAGTAGACATTTACGCACAAACGAACATTAAAGGGATTCGCAAGTCTAGCGGAGCCTTCCTGTGGCTGATCGAGACACAATCAGCAAAAGGACCCGCCACACTTAACGGCAAGAAAAGTGTCCTGAACGTGACCGGAAGGATTGCAGAGCTCATGGCGTTAACATGCGCACTTGAACGCCTGACTAAGCCATGCGAGATCATGCTCCACGTGAATAACCCGAACCTCGCCAAGACACTAGATCAGGGATGGTTCAGCGCCTGGGTCGAGTCGGGATTTATCGACTGCAAGGGCGAGGAGATAAAGGACGCCGACAAGTGGAGACATTTCCACGAGCTGCTAAAGATCCACACCCTTATCGGGATCACATCTGAGCGTCACACATACAGCTCATGGATGGCCATGGAGCTCGGGATGGAAGATGAGCCGAAGAAGAATACATACTGCGACAAGATCATGCAGGCGGTGGAAATCATAGAGAGTATTGACCTGTCAGAGGCAGCAGGCGTCAAGGATGCAAAAAACGCGATAAACACATTATGTGCAGTGTTTTATGAGAAATTTAAGCCCGCAAATAGCGGTTTTGTGAAAATTGAATCCTCGGGAAGCGGCATAAAACAATATACCAGCGGAGTTTTAACGGTCACAAACTCAGAAAACAAGCGGGATTCAGAGACTGAAGAAGCCGAAACCATTTTATAATATGCACATTTAAAGCATTTATCAAATCACAATTTAACAATGGGGGATGGGGACAATGAGCAAAAGGTCAAGAGCCTGCGAGTTCAGCCAGAAGGTACGTGAACAGATAAAGGAGAGAGATCAGGGCTGTATCTTCTGCCGCCTCGGATACATGTTGCCGCCAGAGGATGAGTTCTACATGGAGACCCACAGATATCAGATCATGCACTTTATTCCACGCTCACAGGGCGGGTTAGGGATTCCGGAGAATGGAGCTGTCGGATGCCTGTGGCATCATAACATGCTGGACAATGGCAACAGGGACAACAGGGATGACATGCTCATACTCTTCGAAGCATATCTCCGTGCACGACACAAAGACTGGGACAAGAAAAAATTAACATACAGCAAATGGTAAGGAGGGAGAAATGTTTACAGACACAACGATTTTAAAGACGCTCATCAAGGGAGCATGGAAAGGCTCGGGGCTTCACATCGAGCACACTGAGGGCGGATGGCTTGCAGTCGGGGGACTCTGGTGGCAGTTCGAAATAGACGATCAGGAGATTTCGAACAAGATAAAGGCTCAAATCGTGGAGCTTGTCGGAGATCTTCCGGGATTGGGGCAGGCCCTTGTGTATTACAAGAAGGGTGATCCTCAGACGGAGATTCCCGGAACCACATTCAAGAACCTTATGGCTGACTGGGCGAAACGTGAAAAAGAGTATCAGATCAGTAACGTGATCCTGCGGACAGCAAACGATTATAGCGCAGTGCTCGAGGGAAGGGATGACAACATATTAGTGCCTGGATGGGCTGCCAACCTTGTGCAGGGAGAGGTTGATGCTGACGAGACACTTCCGGTTATAGCAAAGGGGGCAGAAGGCCGCTGCAATGTGATATGGGCAAATAACAAGATGGCGCTCATGGTGATCTGCGGAAGCACAGACTATGCGGGAGAAAAAGCATTCCTCGAGGCAGTGAAAGGAGTTGACCTGACGTGGGAGTTCGTAATGGAGGAGTGAGCCTATGCTGATGGACAATGACACTATCGTGACACTATACCGCGAGGCAGTGGACAACGGAGATCCGAAGGAAATCATCAATTCAATGGCCAAGACGAATGGATGCAGTCCGGGAGAGATCCAGCAGATCTTGAACGATGCAGGTGAGTTTGTACCGCGTCAGAAGAGAGGCAGACCAAAGGCAGCAGCCGCAGAGAAAGAACGTGCTAGGGCAGAAGAGACTGCTGATATAGTAATCAACCAAATCGAAAGGGAAAAGAAACGTGTCGCAAATATGAGTGCTCCTCCTAACGTTAAATGTGCAGGCATTCCTGAGGAAGTTTGGGAGGATCCGGCAGCAGGCGAGGAACAGGAGAAGAGGATGGCTGAAGAGCTTCAGACTGCAAAGGTTGAGATCAATATTTTCCTCAAGGAGATCATGAGGAGAGGAATAAAGGATCTAAAGAAGGAGCTGGAAGAGAAGAGACACAAGGTTGCGGACCTCAAGTCTGACCTTGACCAGCTTAAGAGATGGCATGAGAGTGAGGCGCAGGAGCTCGAAAGACTCGAAAAAAGCTACGCTTGGGCGCTTGCAGAGTATGCAGGGATCATCTTTAAGGAGGGAATAGACTTTGAAAACGCACAGGGACCCGACGCTGGACAACTTGCTGAGCAGCGCAGTGGAGATTGATTTTGAAGATGGGAGCACAGAGAGAGGCGTTCTTGAGTATGGCGTCCCATACGTGCCGGGGTTCCCTGACACGACATATTACAGCCTTTTTCGATTTGGCAAAGGACGATTGAGATTTAGAAAGAGCAATGTGAAGAAGATCAAGAAAATAAAATGACCTTTTGGCGGAAATTTATCACAAAAGCCATTAAGATAATTGCCCCGGTGAGACTCCGGGGCGAAAGGAGGAAAGATGCGCTGCGAAGGATGCGCACACTGGGCGCCAAAGTATGCGCCTTATCTTAAGAGCCTCGTCAACACCTGCAACTTGCCAAGAGGCTGCGAAAATGAGGATCGGTGCAAGTACTACGCACCGAGGAAGGAGAGGCATGTATTGTCCATATTGCAATTCGTCCCACTACACTCGGACTGATACAAGATACATGGCGGACGGCAGGATCTTCCGCCGGAACAAATGCTTAGACTGCGGTAAGAGATTCAACAGCTATGAGTGCTATGTCCCAGATGGGGAGAATCCATGCCCGAGGATGTTTAGGAAAAACGGGACAAAGATGTACAGGAGGGGAAAAAGTGAAGTTATACATAAAAGTAAGCAATGACAAGTACGAGCTGCCGATTGCGGTGGAAGACTCACCGACCAAGTTGGCTCAAAAGTTAGGACTTGAAAGGAGCTCGGTGGCGACAATGTGCTCCAAGCAGATCAATGGATATCACAGGGTCGAGGCTGAGCCGGATATGTGGCCGGACGCAGACGGGGGTCTCTGGTATTACGACGATAACGGGAGGGTTGCTTATGTTTGATGCATATGACGACAGGCGCTGCATTGACTGTGCAAATGCCAAGTACAAGGAGACCTTTAGAGAGGGTCACAGGATGTATGTTTGTGGGAAGCACAGGGCAGCAGTCACCGACATGACTCTTGTGCAGTCAGTGATCGGATGCAAGGGTAAGGATTATGAGCAAAGGCAAGCTCGATAATTATGTATGCGACGGGCAGATAACTATTTTTGATTATTTGGAGCGGAGCACAGAACACACAGAATTGGTGCGGAAAAACGAATATGAACCAATGAGATGTAAAATCTGTGGCACTAAGTGTTCTCAGTGGGTTATATATGGCACTTGGCCATATCAAGGGATCCGCGTTACTAAAAATTGTCCTGGATGCAATCGGAGGGTCGATTTGTCCGAAGATCTTCTAAAAATAGCCGATCGCTCAAATAACTATTGCACAGACAATATAAACCGATGCAACAGAACAGAAATTTGGCGAAAGGCAGCAGGCGATTGTCCACAGACATGTTGTCATAGATGCGATAGAGACTGCGATGTAAAGAAAGAGCTTATATGCAGATATACGTATAACATCTGCACCTTCTCGGGACACACATGCAACAAAAAGCACCTTTGGGAACATGCGGACACATTCGACGAGCTCCTGTGTCCGCATGTATGCTGCAGGAAATGCAATACAAGACTGTGTGGTGTAAGGTGCAACGGATCAGAGGAGCCAAAGCAGCCTGTAAACATAAAAGGCATATGTGATGATGCATACTGCCCTGAATGTGATTATCAGTTGGATGAGTTAAAAGAGCTTGACTGCGAGCAGTGTCCGGAATGTGGCACAAGACTTGACTGGACACCGTGGCACAGAGCAAATGATGAATAAAAAAGCCCCGGCGAAAAACCGGGGCAGAAGGTTAGGAGAGTTTTGCAAGGAGTCCGTCCTGTAATACCTGTGAGCAGTTAATTCCTCTTTTATCTGCAAGAGTAGCCATCCAGGCTGGCAGAGATACATTCTTGCGGACAGCTCTGGTATCTGTAGCAGCTCTGTAGGCAATTGTATCAATTCGGATAAGGGACACAACAGCTCCCTGAGGAATATCCAGATCAGACTGAGCAGAGGCAGCAGGGATTGCTTCGCCATCATCTTCCGCAGATACAAGCCAAACACTTGCAGCATCTGTTATAAGGTCTATTGCTTCCTCAAGAGTATGAGCGGAAGTGATGCAGTTGGGAAGATCAGGGACACGTGCATAAACATAAGAGTCGTCGATTATAAAAGTTGCGGTGTACATGTATATCATAAAAGCCTCCTTTATGGAGGCGGAGCTTTTACACTCCGCCATTTTGTTTAATTTCTTTGTTGATGTATTTCAGGTCGTTATCATTAAAATCATGTCTCTTTAATGGTATCCTGTGACCTTTGTCATCTTTGTAGATGTCGTGGTTAGCACCGCGTCGGTCTAGGTGATAACCTGCATTTTTTAGATTTTGTTCTGCTTGTTTTCTTGGACTCATTTGTAACCTCCTTATAATTATATTATACACACTTTTACACAAAAGTCAATAAGAAAATACACAAGAATACACAAAGATAATGAAAGGAAAAGTTGAGTTGAGGGTAGACATTATAACTATTGTATTGGTGATACTGCTGCTCATTGTATTCCTGGGGCGCTGCGTCCTGGACTGGATCGAGCTCAGGGACGAGTGGTTTGAAATGCATTTGAAGGATGCGGAAGAGGGGGAAGATGGCAAAGAAGGAGAAGGTAAAAATAATAAACTGTGAGCAGTGCATATACTGGAGCAGGATGGGCGAGTCTGTAGACGGGATCTGCAAGGTATCGCCATATCGTGCATACCGCAAGCACAATCAATTTTGTGAAAAAGCAATAAAGAGGAGGGAGCATGGGCTATAGGGATTATATCAGCAGAGTAGAGGCAGTCAAAGGGTACTGCTGCGCAACCAGAGACCAGGACGCTCTAAACGCTGCGATTTTAGCCATGCGCAAGATGCAGGAGCTTGAGGCGGCAGCAGTTGACATCATGGCCATGTGCAAGCAGGACGGCTTCGTCCGTGGCGATATCGTCACAGGGCGGCTGAGGGAGATCATAGAAAGAGACTATTGAACTGGGAGGAGAAACTAAAAATGGATAAAGAGTGGGAATAGGAGGGAAAGATGGGAATATTGGAGAGGAGAGACAAAATGAAAAATCATATTAAACTCATAACACTAACAACTATAATCGCAATTGCAGCAGCAGTTTTTTTTGTAACAGGGTGCGATGTCGAGGCAACAGATGAGGCAAAGACTCAGATAGTGGCCCGCAACCTCAAGAGCAACCAGCCGACTCCCACGGATATAGATTATAGCCTGGAACGCTACAACCTTATCCGGAGAGCGTACTGGGTCAACGGCCAGCGGGAAAAAGCAAGTGCAGTAATATGTCAGGTCGCCAAGCCTCTCGGATACATAGTGCTTTTTACAGATAACGGCGCAGTGGTTGGAAAATTTGTCGTAGATGGCAAGGTGTCGAGCCTAAACTCTTATTTGACGCCGGATAGTGAATATTACGAAGCTGAAAACGTCTATAACGATTGGCTCGCTGACGTTGATGGATCATATGGCGAGAACGATTCCGGAATATTCTTTTTTACGGTTGACGGAAATTATATTGAGTGGACAGGGACGTATCTATACTCAGACATCCCCTTCGAGGTGTCCGATCCTGTGCTGAAGATAGGAGGCTGACATGGACAAAATGAAAATTGGCATAGTTCTTGGCATTCTCTTGGCATTCTTGGCAACTCCTGCCGGAGTCGTGCTCGTGAATTCCTACAACAGCAATATGCAGAGGACCGACGATCTGACAAATTACAAAACCAAAAAAGAGGTAGAGGATAGCTGCCGGGCCCTAATGGTGTCATACCAAAATGACCGCCTGATCTGGGAGCAATACAAGGACTCCGAGAAGCTGGAGGAGATAACATGGGCGAACAGCGCCAAGATGAGAGCAAACAAGGCAGCAGTCACGTATAACGAGTACTTTTTAAAAAACCGTTATGTGTTCAAGAATAACATCCCTGAGGACCTGAGGGAAGAGCTTGAAATACTTAAGTAGGAGGGCACAAAAGATGGAAATTGAAGACGCAAAGGTTACACTACAGCATTTTTTGACGGATCACCTCACAGATCCGGAGGCGGAAGAGATGTGCAAAGCAATTAAGACAATACTAATTGCACAAAAAGAAGTGGAGTTCTTAAGGAGACCCATAATCGACATGGATTTCACAGAGATCGAGAAGGCGCTGGGGTTTAAATTATTTATCTGGCAAAAGACATACATTACAAGAGGAGAGTGGCGACAGATGGGGGCAAGTACAGCCCGGAGCATACGGCGATTGCTCCAAGTGGACAAGCCGTTGAAGCTGTATGCAAATGTCTCCCCGCGGGAAAGGATAGAAGATCAGATTACCTTGGGGATATGTCAGCATTTCCATAATGCGGGGATTGAGACCTGCAAAGTGATAACTAATTGCTATTGACCTGCGTCAAGTTGATAACTCAATAGCAACTTGACGCACAGGAGGGGATATGAAATTCAAGACGCCAAATGAAAGAAGTGAATACTATATAGAGCCGCCACTATATCGCCATGCTGTATCATGGTGCCTGTGTTATCAGACCTGGAAAGACCGGCTCAGGCTCCTGACAGACACGAGCAAGGGCATACGCTATGATCTGGACAAGGTCCAGTCCTCCGGAGACTCTGATCCGACCTTTGTGCTTGCAGAAAAGCGGGCAGAGTACAGTCAAAAGGTCAAGCTGTTAGAGGACACGGTCAAGGACGTAGCTCCGGAGATATACGACTATTTGCTCTTAGGCGTGACTATGGGGCTCAATTACTATCAGATGCAATGCAAAGGTATTCCCTGCGGCTCTAAATATTATTACCGCAAGCGGCAGCAGTTATACTGCGAGATTGCAAAAAAGATTTAGGAGGGTAAGATGGACAGATTGGTGACAAGAGAGGAGCTCCAGCTCCAGGAATTTAAATTCAAAAAAGAGATTGAGGAGCTTCGGAAAGAAAATGCAGACCTCCACAATGCTTTGGTGGAAGCCCGGAGGCAGCAGGACAAGGGATATATCAAAGTGGCCGTGGAGCCATACTGCGAGGGATGTAAGAGTTTGAAGCTAAAAACTCGGGTGGTAGTACAGCTTGACGCATACGGAGAGGATCAGACCATGCTGGTCCACAAGTGCAAGCATGCGGACTTTTGTGAGATGATCGCAGAGCAGGTTGAGCAAAGGCAGCAGGCAAGTCCGTCAATCAGTACATCAAGGACATGATCTGGACTCATATAGGCACCTGAATCTGTGCTATTATGATATCAGCAAGATTTGACAAGATGCCAGATTGTCATAGCTTAACCTCCTATTTTGGGGAGCCAGTCACCCGCTGGCTCCTTTTTTGATGGTGATTATATGGATAGCACAAGTAATTATAAAGATGGATGGCCAAGAATTCCCGGATGGTATGACTGTCTCGTGGATGGTGAGGAGATGCGCCTCAAGTTTTACATCTGCCAGGTCGCAAGAAAACCGCACTGGCTCGATAAGAACGGGAACTACATAGAGACGATGTACGAGGTCAAATGGCGTGAAGCAGGCTGATCCATTTTACAAAGACTCAAGATGGGAGCGAGTAAGAAGCCAGGCATTGAGGCGTGATGGTTACGTCTGCCAGCAATCCAAAAGATACGGCAGGATGGTGAGCGCTGAGATGGTGCACCACATTCTCCCAAGGGAATACTTCCCGGAGTACCAGTGGAGCTTGTGGAATCTTATCTCATTGACAAGCAAAGAGCATGATCGTCTGCACGATCGTGTCACCGGTCACCTGACTGACGAGGGGATGAGACTAGTCCGGAGGCTTGCCTTGGACAGAGGCTTTGACCTTATGAAGATCGAGGCAAGGCTGAGAGGTGAGTGACCGCAACATCTTGTAGACCCCGCCCCCTCTGCCCCAAGTCCTAGAGCACCCTATGGGACCGGTGCGGGGAGCCTTTTATATACACGAGGCGTTTTTAAGTAAAAGGGGCTCAGAGGGCAGCGGGGACACCTCAAAGGTGCATGAATCCTGAGAAATAGAACAACAAGTGTTATGTAAATCTATACCTATAATATGCTGAAAAAATTTATATATAAAACCGATGTCAAATCGGTGTGCAATTTTTTGTACATATGACCAAGCAGAGATGGAAAAACAGAATTAAAAAGGCTTGCGTGGCAGCAGGGACATATCAGTCATACTTCGATACCGTGATCGAGACGCTTGCGGGAATTCTTGAGACGAGAGATAAGGCCCAGGAGAAATTCGAAGCGGACGGAGGAGAGCCTGTCGTAATCCATACGAACAAGGCAGGAGCTGAGAACATCGTGAAGAATCCTGCGCTCGTTGTAGTAATGGACTGCAATGCCCAGGCACTCGCTTATTGGCGAGACTTGGGACTGACTCCGGCGGGATTAAAGAGGCTCGGGGAAAAGGGATTAATAAACAAGGACAACAGCGGAGGCCTTGCAGGTGCGCTTGCGGAGTTAGGAATCTGATGTGAGAGCAAAGCACTACAAGGAAATCGCAATTAAATACGCCAAGGATGTAGTCTCCGGGATCAAGATAGCCGGTGCGGACGTGATAAACGCCTGCCGGAGATTCCTCGAGGACCTTAAGCGCCCAGAGCTTGAGCTCAGGACTAAAGAACCTGATGCCGCTGTGACGATCATGGAAGGCATCTTCGTCCACCGCAAAGGCGAAGCTTTGGACGGGACCCCACTGCTCGGCAAGCCCTTTAAGTTGGAACCGTGGGAGACCTTTATTGTTTATAATCTCTTAGGATTCTACTACAAGGGCACCAATGAGCGACGATTCAAAGAGGCGTTGATATTCATCCCGCGAAAAAATGGGAAAGCATTGAGCCTTGACACAGAGATCGCAACACCTGATGGGTTCAAATTCATGCAAGACATCCATCCAGGGGATTTTGTTTTCGGTGCTGATGGTCAGGCATCCGAAGTTATATGTGAGAGCGAGATATTTCACAAAGAGATGTATCTTGTGGAGTTTGAAGATGGCACTCAGATAAAAGCCAGCGGAGATCACATCTGGACAGTACAAACAAAGAACAGTAGAAGGACCTTCAAAAGAGTAATTACTTTTGAGAACAAAGCAAAAAGCCAATTTCATAAAAATGGTGGTTGGTTTGACACAACAACAACTGAGATGCTTGAGGACTTTGCACACACAAGGCCAGATGGAAAAGGCGTTGAATACAAGTACAGAGTTCCAATGGCTGCTCCGGTTGAGTATTCAGAAAAGATCCTTCCGGTTGATCCGTATACTTTAGGAGTATGGCTTGGAGATGGAACATCAAGCAATACAACAGTGACTTGTGATGAAAAAGACATCACAGAGATGGTTGAGCATCTGACAGCTTGTGGACATGCTTGCAAGGTAAACCGATTCAAAAAGAGAGCTTCAAACATAGCTCTTGACATAATCGAAAAGAAATACACTAGAACATTAGGGAATCCGCTCCGAAACGCTCTAAAAGAAATCGGAGTATTAAACAATAAACATATTCCGGAGCTTTACTTGCATAGCTCAATTAAGCAGCGCATGGAGCTCTTAAGAGGGCTCATGGACACAGATGGCTTTTGCAGCAAAAGAGGTCAGTGTGAATTCTCACAGAAAAATGAGAAGCTAGTTGATGAGTTCAGAGAGTTGCTTGCAAGCCTTGGAATCAAAAGCAGCAAGCGCCAAAAAACAATAATGTGCAATGGTAAGAGGTGCAGAAGCTTTTCTGTACTTTTTTATTGTGACAAGACAAATAATTGCTTCAAGCTGAAGAGAAAATCCGAGAGATTGAAAGACCACCTGTCAGAGAGAATGAAAGCAAAGAGCATTGTCAACATCACAAAGATTCCAACAGAGCCATCCAAGTGCATTATGATAGACAATCCAAGTCACTTGTATTTAGCAACAAAAAGCTATACTGCAACACATAACACTTCATTCATTGCAGCATTGAGCTTTGCGGTTGCGATCATCCAGCGCCGATCCGGCTCCACGATTTACGTAGTAGCCGCCGCACTTAAGCAGGCGCTCGAATCCTTTAACTTTTTAGTTTTCACGCTCAAATACAAAAAGCTCATAGGTGACTTTGTTGTAAAAGACAACTCCTTTGAGCACTCTATAAAATACGAGTTTAAGACACCGGACGGACGCCCAGATGGAACGATAGAGATCCAGATCATGGCATCCAATCCGGACGCGCAGGACTCTTTTAACTGCAACTTTGCAATCGCAGACGAGGTGGCAGCATATAAAAAGCCAGCGCAGTACAACAGATTCAAGGAGGCCATGCAGGCCTATACAAATAAATTAATGGTCGGCATCACGACCGCAGGCGATAACGTCAACTCTTTTGGTTATCACCGCATGGAGTACGGCGTAAAGGTAGCAGCAGGCATTGTCAAGGACGATGCCTTTTTTGCATTTATCGCCAGGGCTGACCAGGACGACAAGGGAAATGTAGATTATACCAATCCCATACAGCATCAAAAGGCTAATCCCAATTATGGCGTTACGATCAGACCAAACGACATTATGAATGATGCCTTGCAGGCCCAGAACGACCCGCAACAGCGCAAGGACTTTCTGAGCCGCCGCCTTAACATCTACACAGCGGCCTTGAAGGCGTGGTTTGACATCGACAAACTAAAGGCCTCTGACCGCAAGTACAGTTGGACGTTAGAACAGCTCTCCAAGCTTGGGATAAATTGGTACGGCGGCGCGGACCTGTCAAGGCTCCACGATCTGACAGCCGCAGCGCTGTATGGTCAGTATCAGGGCGTTGAGATAGTCATAACACACGGATTTTGCCCTGTGGCGATGGCCGTGGAAAAAGCAGAAAAAGACCAGATCCCATTATTTGGATGGCAGGAAGATGGATGGCTGACAATGTCCAACACTCCCACGGTTAACATCTCGGATATAGTTAACTGGTTCATCGCCATGAGAAAAATGGGATTCAAAATAAGGCAGGTCGGTCACGACCGTAAATTTGCCGGGGAGGAGTATTTCCCGGCTATGAAGGCAGCAGGCTTCAACATCATAGACCAGCCACAATATTATTACCTGAAATCACAAGGGTTCCGCCACATCGAAAAAGCGATAAATGACGGAACCCTTTATTATCTACACTCAGATGCATATGAGTATTGCGTCGCCAACGTTGCAGCCGTGGAGAAGACGGACGACGCTGTTCAGTACGAAAAGACACAGCCAGACATGAGAATAGACCTTTTTGACGCCTCTGTTTTTGCATGTATCAGATGTCTGCAGGACGGAGAGAAATCCAAAAAGGGGAGAGACTGGTGGGGTGAGGAATGAGCAAGAAAAAAAGACCAGTAAAAAGAGAAGAGCAGAAGAAATCACCAATTGGAGTGTGGCTGACCGACTCGGAGTCCATAGCCTGCCCCGGTTATGTCTCACTGGATCAGAATCCGGAGATCATGACCGCGTGCAAATGGATCGCCGAGCTTATCGGGTCCCTGACCATCCACCTGATGGCCAACACTGAAAGAGGCGATCAGCGGATCATCAATGAGCTATCTCGGAAGATAGACATTGAGCCTGAAATGCACATGACCCGCTCCACATGGATCCAGGCAATTGTGATGAATCTTTTGCTATACGGCAAAGGAAACTCCATAGTTATCCCACATACCTATCAGGGCAAGATTGTAAACCTTGAACCAATAGGAGCCTCAAGAGTCACCTTCCAGCCGATCGGATACAGAGACTATAAGGTGCTGATTGACGGCAAGGCAAAGGACCCGGAGAACCTCCTGCACTTTGTTTTTAATCCGGACAAGACATACCTTTGGAAGGGCAAGGGCGTGACCACTTGCCTTCGGGACGTGGCGCAGAATCTCAAGCAGGCAGCAGCCACCGAAAAAGGATTCATGGAATCTAAGTGGAAACCTTCGATCATTGTAAAAGTTGACGCCCTCGTGGACGAATTTGCCAATCCTTCAGGGCGGCAGAGACTCCTTGAGGAGTATGTGAAATCGTCCGAGATCGGTGAGCCCTGGCTGATCCCTGCGGAGCAGTTCCAGGTCGAGCAGGTCCGGCCCTTATCACTTAAGGACCTCGCCATCGACGAGACGGTCCAGCTCGACAAGAGGACAGTCGCCGCAATTATCGGTGTGCCTCCGTTCCTTTTAGGGGTGGGAGAGTACAGCAAAGAAGCCTGGAATAACTTCGTGCAGTCAAAAATTAAGACCATAGCGCTCGGAATCCAGCAGGAAATGACCAAAAAGTTGATTATATCCGAAAAGATGTACCTGAAATTCAACGTTCTGAGCCTTATGGACTGGGATATCGAGACCATTTACAAAGTATTCGGAGGCCTGTCAGACAAGGCCATTGTCACAGGCAACGAAGTCCGCGACAGACTCGGAATGGAACCTCTTGAGGGGCTTGACGAGCTTAGAATTTTGGAGAACTACATTCCTGCCGACATGATCGGCGACCAGAAAAAACTGATACAGGGAGGCGAAAATGAGTGACAGAGATATGAGGCAGCTCCGTACTATACAGAGCAAATTTGAGGCGAGGGAAGACGGCGGAAAGCTCTCAATTGAAGGCTATTTTGCCGTATTTAACAGCAATTATGAAATGGCGCCGGGCTTAAGCGAGTCAATCGCTCCGGGGGCGTTTGATAGTACGCTGTCGAGAGATATAAGAGCACTAATCAACCACGACACCACTTTGGTGCTTGGACGGACCAAGGCGAACACACTGCATCTCAGAACAGACGCGCACGGACTCTGGGGCAGCATCGACATCAATCCGAAAGATTCCGATGCCATGAACCTGTACGAGAGAGTGAAACGTAGAGATGTAGACCAGTGTTCTATAGGATTTGACATCCTCAGCGAGGAAACCGAATTCCGCGATGATGGTGCTATCCATTGGACGATCAAGGAGGCTGAGCTCTGGGAAGTCTCTGCGTGCACATTCCCGGCATATGAGGAAACGAATATTTCCGCAAGACAGAAGGAGCGCGACGAGATTCTGAAGCGTAAAAGTGACGCGTGGAAGAGCGCCGCTCTGAAGAAATTGAAAGGAGAATCACCATGTTAAAGGCACTGATCCTGAGGAAAAAGATTGATGCTGCTCAGAAGGCCCTTGAAACACTGAGGGCAAAAGATGCAGACTTTGCCACAAGAGAGGCCGAGCTTGAGAAGTCCATCGAAGAGGCTGCCGCTCTTGAGGAAGGCGAGGAAAAGGCAGAGGCTCAGAAGGCTGTCGAGGAAGAGGTTGAGAAATTCGACGCCGAGAAAAAAGAGAACGATGCCGAAAAAGAAAAGCTCGAAAACTCCATTGCTGAGATGGAAAAGGAGCTTGCAGATGTCGAGAAGGAACAGGACACCACTCCTGCGCCGGAGAAAAAAGAAGAGAGGAAGGTAGAAAAAATGCCCATTCTGAGAAACAGATTTTTCAAAAACGTAGACACAAACGAGATGTTCCAGAGAGACGACGTCAAGGCTTATCTTGCGGAAGTAAGAAGCTGCATCTCCAACAAGAGGGAGATCCAGAACGCCGGTCTCACAATCCCTGAGGTATTCCTTGGACTCCTCAAGGAGAACATTGCAAATTATTCAAAACTTTACAGACACGTAAACGTGCAGGCGATCGGCGGCAATGCCCGTCAGATCATCCAGGGAACAGTCGCAGAGGCAATCTGGACAGAGTGTTGCGCAGCTCTCAACGAGCTCAATCTCGCATTTAACGATGCGGAGATTGACTGCTTCAAGGTTGCCGGTTACTACAAGGTTTGCAATGCAGTCCTTGAGGATTCCGACATTGACCTTGCAGCAACTCTCCTTGATGCCCTTTCACAGGCAATCGGCCTCGCAGTAGACAAGGCTATCCTTTATGGACGCAATTCCGTAACCACCCAGAAGATGCCTTTTGGTATCATGTCAAGGCTTGCCCAGACAGCTCAGCCTGCAGGATATCCCGCAACAGCTCGCGCTTGGGTAGACCTCCACACATCCAACATCATTTCAATTTCCGCAGGTCTCTCAGGCGCTCAGCTCTTCGAGCAGATCGTCATTGCCAGCGGTGCAGCTAAGAGTGATTACTCACGCGGCGAGATGGTTTGGGTGATGAACCGCAAGACCTATACCAAGCTCGTAGCCAAGACAGTTTCTGTTGATGCTCAGGGCAGAGTAGTAAGCGGAGTATCCGACAGGATGCCTGTTATCGGCGGAATTATCGAAGTACTCAACTTCATTCCTGATAACACGATCATCGGCGGATTCTTCGACCTCTATCTACTTGGCGAGAGAGCCGGTGCAAAATTTGCACAGTCTGAGCATGTATTCTTCATCCAGGATCAGACAGCATTCAAGGGTACAGCTCGCTATGACGGCCAGCCTGTCATCGCTGAGGGCTTCGTTGCGATCGGTCTCGAGGGCACAACTCCTGATGCAACAAGCGTTGCATTTGCTCCTGACACAGCCAATGTTGTCCAGGGCATTATCCTGAGCAACACAGCCGTAACTGTAGAGGCTACAGAGACCGCAAAGGTAACTGCCAAGACCTTCCCGGTTGACGGTGCCATCACATGGTCAACATCTGACGCAACAGTTGCAACTGTAGCCGATGGCGTTATCACCGGCGTTGCATCCGGCACAGCTACGATCACAGCAGTAAGCGGCTCCGCTAGTGCATCGGTAGCAGTAACCGTTACCGCCTGATGGAGTATAAGGTAACTAAGTCTTTTATCGACAAGTACACCCTTGAGAGGGTCCCGGAGGGTTCAATGTATCCCTGCGAGGACCCCGAGAGGGTCGCAATGCTGGCAAAGCTGGGATATATCTCCGAGCCGCCGGAGAAACCAAAGAAGAAAAGGAGCAGATAAATGGATGAGCTTCTTGGGATGCTCAAGGTGGACCTTGGCATCAAAGCAACAACCGCATACGATGAAAGACTTGAGCAGTATATTGAGGCTGCAAAAAAGAGCATCGCAGAGGAAGGAATAACCCTCGACCTCGAAGATATACAGGACTGTCAGATAGTGGTCATGTATGCCGCCTGGACGTGGCGCAAGAGGGACAGCGGCGAAGGCATGCCGAGGATGCTCAGATATGCTCTAAATAACAGAGTTTTCAGGGAAAAGATAAGAAATGGATGATGTTCTTAAGCTGATCGGTCAGACAATGACCAAAAATAAATACGGAGTAGACGAGCCGACACCAGAGGCGAAAGAAATCTTCTGCGAGGTCCATTCTGTCTCACGTTCGGAGGTATTCGAGGGAGGCAGAAACGGACTCAATCCGGCGTTTCAGTTTACAATTTTCGCCGAAGAGTACGAAGGCGAGTCAATCGTCGAGTACAACGGAGAGACATACTCAGTCTATAGGACATATCGGATTCCTAGTTCAGTCTATAGGACAAATCAGATCCCCGGGACCGATTACATGGAGTTATACGTAGAGAGAAAGGGAGGGACTAATGGCCAAAAAGGTGACAGTGGAGACCCTGGGGGAGGAGATCCGGGCAATCCTTAAGGATTACGAGGGGAACGTCCAGGCAGAGATCCAGACGATCACGCAGAAGATCGGACAGAAGGGAGCTGCGGCGATGAGGAGCAAAGCACAGTCAACCTTCCCGGACGGCAAGAAGTACGCCAAAGGATGGAAGGTGACATTTGAGCATACGAGACTCACAGCCAAGGCAACAATCCATAATTCACAGGTTCCCGGCCTGCCGCACCTTTTGGAAAACGGCCATCAGTCATATAACCAGTATGGCGGACCTTATTCTACTTCCCGCGCTCCTGTTAAGGGGATAAGTCACATCGCGGAAGTAGAGAGAGAGCTGACAGAGCAGTACGAGAGAGAGGTAAAGAGCAAATTATGACCTATACGGAAGTAAATGAGCTAATAGAATCAATCGGCCTGCCGTATAATTACGACCATTTCGAGGACGAGACCGACGTGACGCCGCCGTTTGTGACGTTTGCATTTACGGATTCGGACGACCTCATGGCAGATAATGTAAACTACCAGCAGATAAGGCCGCTTTCAATTTTCCTCTATACGCGTTTAAAAGATTTTGAAACGGAGGCCAAGGTGGAGGGAATCCTCACCGAAAACGGCCTGACGTACAGCAGATCCGAGAAATTTTTAAGCAATGAGAAACTATTTCGAATAATCTATACAATGGAGGTACTAATCAATGCCGAAGAACAAGGTTAAGTACGGTCTTAAGAACGTATATTATGCACCCGGCACAATTGATCCGGCAACCAACAGCGCTACATATGACACACCTGTGGCATGGCCCGGAGCAGTGAGTTTAACGATGGACGCCGAGGGCGGAACAACAAAATTCAGGGCAGACAATATCGATTACTGGGTAGGCCAGGCCAATAATGGATACTCAGGAGATTTTGAGAGCGCACTGGTTCCCGACAGCTTCCGCGTAGATATCCTTGGAGATATCGAGGACGCTAATGGAGTGCTTGTAGAAAATGCAGAAGCTCCGACCAAGATTTTTGCGCTGCTCTTCCAGTTTGAGGGTGACATCCGCGGGACACGCCACGTCCTGTATAATTGTACAGCGACACGTCCCTCTGTATCCGGTCAGACCACAGAGGAGGAGATCGAGCCACAGACCGAGACCATGACTCTCACGTCTGCAACAATCTTTATTCCCGCGCTGGGAATCAATGCTGTAAAGGGCAAGGTTGAAGCGGATAAGACAGCGATCTATAACAACTGGTTCAACCAGGTATATCAGACAACCGGTTCCGCATCCGAGTATCAGATCACATTTGATTCTAACGGCGGCAGTGCTGTAGCATCTGAGACCGTAACCTCTGGTGGCACAGTAACACAGCCCGCAGATCCGACACTCGCAGACCATACCTTCGCAGGATGGTTCCTTGATCCTGCATTTACACAGGCCTACGACTTCACGGCTCCGGTATATAGCAATCTTGTGCTCTATGCTAAGTGGACAGAGGTTTGATAATTTGATTTTTTCAAGAGGGAGGCTCCGGCCTCTCTCTTTTTGCAAAGGAGAGAAATGTTTAAATCAATAAAATTACAGGATTACAAGGGCGAGGACATCGAGGTCGAAATGCTCGCCAATGCAGCTACACCTTTGCGTTACAAAATGATGTTCCGTAAGGACCTTTTGACACAGTTTGCTAACGCAAAAACTGAGGACGGAAAAGCCATCAATCTTGATGTTGATTTTATATCAGAGCTTGCCTTCATAATGGCCATGCAGGCAAAGGCCTTAAACGACTCCACGATCAAACTTGACGCCCTGAGCTTCGAGATGTATCTCAAATGGCTCGAACAGCTCGACTCATTCACCATTGAGAGCAACGGATCAGAGATTGTCGGAGTTTACGCGGGCAATAATTTCACATCTTCGGAAGCTAAAAAAAACACAGACGAACAGAGCGGGAATTAAATACCGCTCTGTTTTTGCGTAGGGTCTTAAGTCTTGGACTTAGACTCGAGGACCTGGACCGGCTTGAGTTCGGCATGGTCCTCGACCTCATAGCCGAGGCTGACAACGACAATTATGAGTACAGAGAAGTCGCCACACAGGCAGACTTTGACAGATTCTAGGAGGCACAATGGCAGCAACGAGAATCAAGGGCATAACGATAGAGATTGGCGGAGACACCACCAAACTTACAAAGGCGCTCTCGCAGGTTGACTCTGCCATCAATCGCACCCAGCAGAATTTAAGAGACATAAATAAGGCGTTAAAATTTGACCCCGGCAATACCACTCTCTTAAAAGATAAGCAGGTGGAACTGGCCAAGCAGATCGAGGCTACAGAGCAGAGAATCAAGGAAGAGAAGATTGCCCTTGACCAGCTCAATGAGAAATTAGACCAGCCTTTTGACCTCGACCACGCTGAAGAGTTCCAGAAGAATGCCAAGGCAGCCGAGGAGCTTAAGCTCCAGATCGACCTTGACACCGCTGCATTAAAGGACCTTGAGAACCAGGCGAGACAGTCCGCATCAGTACTCGGCACGCAGATGCAGCTCGCGGGGCAGAAGATCCAGGAGGTCGGGCAAAGAATTAAGAGCGTGGGCGATGGCATGAAGGCCTTCGGGGAGCAACTGACCGCAACCGTGACAGTTCCGCTTGTGGCGATTGGCACCAAGGCCGTGTCGTCTTTTGCAGAGGTCGACAAGACCATGACCCTGACCAATAAGACCATGGGCAACACAGCGGAGGAAGCTAAAGCCCTGGACGATGCAATGAAGGCGGCAGCATCTAACTCAACCTTTGGAATGGCTGACGCAGCCCAGGCATCTTTAAATTTTGCAAGGGCGGGGCTCGATGCCGCACAGGCCGCAAGCGCAATTGCGCCGGCGATGAATCTCGCCGCAGGCGAAGCGGGCAACCTTGACACAGTATCACAGGGTCTTGTCGGCACGATCAATGCCTTCGGTGACAGCTTCGAACAGACAGAACACTACGCGGACGTTTTCGCGGCCGCTTGTAATAATTCGGCACTTGATGTTGATACTCTTTCAGAGAGCATGTCCGTGGCAGCTCCAATTTTCAACACCGCAGGAAAGAGCGTTGAAGACGCCGCCCTGATGCTTGGAGTTATGGCCAATGCAAACATTGACGCAAACACCGCCGCCAACTCGCTAAAGACCGGCATGGCAAGGCTCGCCGAGCCTACCAAGCAAGCCAAGAAAGCCATGGCGGAGTATGGCATAGCCATGTCAGATATTTGGAACGAAGACGGGTCGATGAAGGACATGACCGTAGTCCAGGAGAATCTCAACAAGGCATTCTCCCAGCTATCCGAACAGGAGCAGATGGCAGCAGCCGGCGCGATATTTGGAAAAAATCAGATGTCAGCATGGCTTGCGGTTATAAACACCGCTCCCGCTGACGTACAGGCACTAAATGACAGCCTCTCAGGTGTGGACGGGACCACAAGGGCGATGTCCGATGCAATGATGACAGGCTTCGGCGGGTCGATTGAAAAATTGAAATCATCAATCGACGTATTAATGACTACGCTGGGCTCGCTCCTTGCGGACTACCTGACGCCGATAATAGAAAAGATTCAGGGACTTGTGGATAAATTCATGAGCCTTGACGCCGAGACGCAAAAAGACATTGTTCAATGGGGACTGGTTGCCGCAGCGATCGGTCCTGTTATCGCTATTGTCGGGACGCTTGTGGGCAAGATAGGCACGATCATAACTGTAGTCGGACAGGTCACAAGCGGGCTTGGCGGACTCATCACATCAATGTCCGGAGTAAGCGGAGCGACAGGAGGCCTGGGCGCAGCGCTCACAGCTCTCTCAGGTCCTATTGGGATTGTAGTGGCAGCAGTCACCGCCTTTGCCGCCGGCATAGCTTATCTCTACACGACAAGCGAGAGCTTCCGCAACACCGTCAACACCCTCGCCGGGACCATAAGGGACAATTTTGGTAAAGCTATGCAGGAGATCGGGCCCAAGATTGACGAGCTCGGGCAGAGATTCCAGTCATTCATGACGACGCTTCAGCCAATTTTTGAAGTGATCCTCACCCTCGTGGTGGCTTGCGTCAATGGAATAATCGGAGCCATCGGCCCGATCGTTGATTTTATTTCAGGAATCGTTGAGGTAATCATGGGAATCATCCAGGCATTTTTCTCACTCTTCACGGGAGACTGGGAAGGTTTCTGGGAAGGAATTGAAACGATCATAGACGGAGCCGTCAACATCATAAAGGGCATCATGGATTTGGGTGCATCCGTGTGGAATGGCATAATCTCAACATTTGGCGTCAAGCTAAAAGACAATTTCGAAGGAATGTGGGAGAAAGTCAAGACCACGGTCAAAGAGAAGATAGAAAACATCAGGCAGAACATCGAGGAGAAGTGGAACCACATAAAGGAGTGGATCGGCACGACCCTCTCAAGTATTTGGGATAAATTCAAAGAAATCTTCCAAAACATCGTTGACTCCGTATCTGAGAAAATAGCAGACGTAAGAGCAAGCATCGAGGAAGGTATGGAGAACGCTATCGAGTACCTGGCATCACTTCCGAGCCGTTTCTTTGATTGGGGCCGTGACATGATTAGCAGCCTCATAGACGGTATCAGGGATATGATAGGCGACCTTGCAGACGCGGCTGCAGAAGTTGCAGACACGATAGCTGAGTATATCCATTTCTCGGAGCCTGATGTGGGTCCTCTTTCGAATTTCCATACCTTCATGCCTGACATGATAGACACGATGATTAAGGGAATCGATCAGAATATACCCAGGCTGCAGAAGTCAATGGATGGTATGGCAGGAAGCATGGCATCTTCGATGCAGGGAGGTAGTACAACCTATGCGGGCACAACAAATGTGAACCTGACAGTATATGGAGCGCCCGGGCAGGATATTTCAGCCCTGGCTGATGTAATAGAGCAGAGGATAGCAATGCACTCAATAAGAAGAGGAGCAGCAGGAGCATGAACAGCTTTTTGACTTACGCAGGAAAGAGCACCCTCGAAATGGGGGTGCTAATATCCGGAGAAGGTACATATAACGCCCCAGAGAGAAATGTTGAAGAAAAGGAGGTTGCCGGCAGGAATGGCAACCTCCTTTTTGATATGGGAAATTTTAAAAATATACTGGTGAACTATCCCGCGTATATCAGACAGGACCTTCCGGACAGATCGAGTGAGCTATTTAATTATCTGGCCTCATTTGAGGGATACCAGCGGCTTGAGGACACCTATCATCCATACGAGTACAGGATGGCCAGGTACCTGTCAAATGTAGAGGTATCTCCGGATGGATGCAGAAATAGAAGCGGAGGATTCACTTTATCATTTGACTGCAAGCCACAGCGCTTTTTGAAGAGTGGAGAGGAAACGGCAACATATACAGCAAACGGCAAGATATACAACAGGACATTGTTTCCTGCAAAGCCTCTCCTGAGGATCTATGGAACCGGAGCGGGAGCAGTCGGCATCGGAACCGAGACAATCACCATATCAGCGATCAGCACATATGTGGACATAGACTGCGAGATCATGGACGCATACAAGGGAGCAACAAACTGCAATGGCAATGTGTCATTTACGGATGACATCATCATAAGACCCGGAGAGGTCGGCGTAGCAATGACCGGTAATATCTCCCGGGTAGATATCACACCGAGGTGGTGGATTATATGATCCCTATTTTGTTTGAAGGTACAGAAACAGAATTTACAACAAACGGACTTGGCCGTCTGGCTGATGCTATCTCATGCAGGGCTGTGGAAGAAGAAAACGCGACGTATGAGCTTGAGATGATATATCCCATTACGGGAGTGCACTTTGAGGATATTCAGGAAGGCAGGATCATTCTCGCGAAGCCTTTTGATGGTGGCGACACCCAGCCTTTCATTATCTATATGATAACAAAGCCATTGAACGGAATTGTTACAATCAACGCTGAGCATATTTCGTATAGACTGAGCGGAATCACAGTAATGCCGTTTTCTGCAAACTCCTGTGTGAGTGCGCTTGAGGGTATCAAGACAAATTCAGCAATAGAAAATCCTTTTGAATTTGTGACAGACAAATCAGTCGCGGCAAATTTCACAGTGTCGGTACCGACAAATGCCAGGGAGCTCCTCTGTGGGTCGCAGGGTTCCATCCTTGACGTATACGGCAAGGGTACTTATGAATTTAACCGCTTCAACGTAAGCCTCAAGGTTAACAGAGGGACAGATAACCACGTTACATTGAGATATGGCAAAAACATCACCGATCTCAAGAGCGTGCTGGATATTACAAACGTGTACACGGGCATCACACCATACTGGACAGACGGAGGGGCAACCGTAATGACACTTCCGGAAAAGGTTGTGATGTCAAACTATGCGAGCATGTATCCGTACAAGATCATCAAGCCTGTGGACTTTTCAGAAAGGTGGGATGAGAAACCATCTGAGGCACAGCTCCGCGCGGCCGCTGAGGCATATGTGGCCAATAACGAAGGATGGAAAGTCAGAAACAACATCACAGTTTCATTTGTGGCGTTATGGGATACGGAAGAATACAAAGACATCGCCCCACTTGAGAGAGTCAAGATGGGCGATGCTGTCAGAGTCTATTATAAAAAGCTTGGCGTAGACTTTACTACGAAGGTTATCCGGACAGATTACGACGTCCTCCAGGAGAGATACAACGAGATCACATTAGGCGATACATATTACACGCTGAGCCAGGTATTCACCGAAGAGATCGCAGCATCGCAGGAGGAGCAGACCTCCCACATGCAGAAGGCCATCGCTCATGCAACCGAGCTTATCACAGGAGGACTGGGCGGATATGTTGTGTTCACCTTAAATGCTGACGGACAGCCCGAAGAAATCACGATCATGGACAAGCCTGACGTGGCGCAGGCAGTGCGATGTATCAGGATGAACAAGAATGGCATTGGATTTTCGGATAACGGATACAATGGGCCATTCACGACAGCCTGGACGATTGAACAGGGGCAAGGCCATTTTGTTGCAGATTATATTGACGTGGGCAAGCTAAACGCGGACTTGATAAAGACCGGCACCATTATGGACTATGCTGGCAAAAACTCATGGGACATGCTGACCGGCGATTTTTTGCTATCGGCATCGACAAAGGTGGGAACTAGCGCAAGCAATTCAGGAATCGCTACGCAGGGCGATGTGACCAACCTATCCACAAAGATCCAAGTCAACGCCAACGGACTGAGCGCAGAGATCACAAGGGCATCAAATGCAGAAGGCAGTCTGTCCACAGGGATCCAAGCCAACGCCAACGGACTGAGCGCAGAGATCACAAGGGCATCAAATGCAGAAGGCAGTCTGTCCACAAGGATCCAAGCCAACGCTGACGGACTGACAACAAAGGTCTCGAAGAATGGAGTCATCTCCTCAATCAATCAGTCCTCAGAGTCAGTGACGATCAACGCAAACAAGGTGAACCTGAGCGGATACGTAACTGTGAGCAGTCTGGGGAGCGGCGGGTCAACGGTCATAGACGGCAGCAGGATACAGACAGGCATAATATCCGGACATAATAATGATTTTTCCATCAATTTCAACGATGGCACTGTGACGATGAAAAAAGGCAATTTCACAGGAACCATCACAGGATCCACAATACAATCCGCTGCGTCTGGAAAAAGAATACAAATGGATTCCACAGTAACGCTTAAGGGCATGGATGGAAATACGTTATACAACTATATTGATCTGATACAGCCTAACGGTACTCAGATGAATATAGTTGCACACGACAACATGAACCTTATTTCTCCGAGAATAAACGTTGGGACAAGCACATCATCTGTTACAAAGACGGTTACGCAAAATTCGCTCAGAAGGATCACGAATATCAGGAAGATTGTTGCTACAGAAGGAGCTCCTTATAATCCGGATAACTATTTGAAAATCAAGGAAGGGAATGTCCCAATATATAACGAGAATATGCAATTAGTAGATGCTGCTTATTGCCAGTTACCTGCAATTCTACTGATAGAAGGTCAGGACATGAATTTTATCCATGGGATGGTAACAAGCAACGAATCATTTACGCCTATCATCAATACATAAGGAGATAATATGCTGATAATTGATAATTATGGCAATCAGGTAAAAGGGACCTGGTGGAGATCTATGGGGCCTGCATTCGATGATAGGGACAGTCCATATCGTCCGGACTTTCTAGTGGTAATACCGTACACCGATAAGCAGAGGAAACAGTGGGAGGAGATTTTGGAACTGAAGAATAAGCTTGCGGCCACGGACCACTGGGATAACAAATTTATTGAGGGTGAGTATACTCAGGAAGAATGGGAAGAGAAGAAAGCCCAGAGGATGGCATGGAGAAATGAGATCCGCGAGATTGAAAAGGAATTTGTTGAACCAGCCATCACACTCGAAGAGATGCGTGAAGCTGAGAGAAAAGCAATGGAGCATATAAAGAATACGGAGGAAGTAAATGGACAATAGGTATGTCGGAATCAGGCTTGTTACAAATGATGTCAAAGGGTACTTGATGCAGAAAAAGACGGAGAACAATGTCTCAAACGATCTGATGTGCATTATCCTCAAGGAAGTACTGTCAGATTTCACGCAGGCTGCAGCTTATGATTATGCGGCCTCAATAGCAGAGCTTGAGGCTGAGAAGGCGATACTTGTAGAGGAAAGGAACAAATCAAAGGTGACAGAAGAGGAGAAAACATGATAACACAGAGCACTAATCTTAATTTGATACCGGGAAAAGTTCTTCCTAGGGTGAATGCAGTGCAGTATGATTATGGCTCCAGAATCCTGGAATTTCCTATATGGAACGGAGAACAGCGTTTTATCCTTACCGGCGCTATGACTGCGAGGATCCAGGGTACGAAGCCCGACAGACTCGGCTTCGACTATGCAGCGACTGTTGATACGACTAACAATATTATTACAGCAGACCTCACCGATCAGATGACACCGATAAGCGGTGAGGTGATGTGTGAGATTGTTCTCAAGAAGAGTAATGAAAGGATAGGTACGCTCAACTTTGTTCTAGTAGTACAGCCTGCGGCTCTTAATGACCAGACAAGCACATCGAAGTCCGACCTGCCTGACATCATAGCTCTTGCAGAGGAACAGATGCATGCAGCAGCAGCCAGTGCAACAAAGGCACAGTCATATGCAGAAGGCGGAACCAATACGCGCCCCGGCGAAAATACAGACAACGCCCACTACTATGCTGGTCAGGCAGAGGCGGCAAAACAAGCTGCAAATAGTTCGGCAACAAGTGCATCATCGAATGCGCTTAAAGCAGAGGGCTTTGCAAATGGTAAGCAGAATGGTCAGGCTGTTCCAGGAACATCACCGTATTATCATAACAATGCTGAATATTTCATGGAAGAGGCACAAGAAGCAGCGCAGGAAGCTGAGGCCTGGTCCGAACATCCGCCATATATCGGGACCAATGATCACTGGTTTGTTTATAACATTACAGATCACGAATTTGTAGACAGCGGAATTAAGGCCAGCGTATCGATAAGAATCCAGGACATCACTATGTTGGATTACAATGCAACACCTTATGTGACCAATTCGGGAACGGCAACGGATCCGGTGTTCCATCTGTACCTTCCGCGCGGATCTTCTGTAACAGGATGCGCTAGGATAGGCACAGTAGGACTTATCGATACCTACCGCATGACCTTCTCGGATGGTTTCTATGCAGATTTTGTCGTAATGAACGGCAAAGGAATTCGGTCCATCACCAAGACGGATACCACAGGCCTGTTGGACACTTACACGATCACATTTAATGACGGAACTACCCAGACATATATTGTCACAAATGGCAAAGGAATTCGGTCCATCACCAAGACGAATACCACAGGCCTGGTGGATACCTACACGATCACATTTAATGACGGAACTACCCAGACGTATACCGTCACAAACGGCAAAGGTATTCAGTCCATTGTCAAGACAGACACCACAGGCCTGGTGGATACCTACACGATTACATTTAATGACGGCACTACCCAGACGTATACTGTAACGAATGGTCGTGACGGAATCGGGTCGCAAATAAGCAGCCTGTCAGATGTATCAATCACAAGTCCTGCCAATAAAGATGGTCTTGTGTACAACTCAGCTACAGGCAAATGGGAGAACCAGGAACTAAAAAATGTAGCTTTTACAGGCAGTTTTTCGGATCTGGTCGACCAGCCAACAATTGACACCGCCCTTGATAAAGCATCAACAAACGCCGTCGAGAATAAGGCTGTTGCCACAGCGGTAGAAAAGTGGGAAGCACTTGGATTATCGGTAGTAAATGGCGTAGTATGCCAGACATACAATACAACATAATAAAGGAGATGAAGTATGAGCGAAGTCACAAAACCTCTATTCAAAGACGAAACTGCGCAGCAGATCCTGGCAGCAATCCAGGCAATCGGCACGACAAACATCGGAAATCTATCCGCACTGCTGACAACTGATAAAACAAGCCTGGTGGCAGCAGTCAATGAACTCAAGGCAAGGTGTGATACAGAAGAAGGAAGGCTCAATTATGTTGCTGCCTTCCTTTTTCATAATATCCCCCGAATTGTTCCGAAAGATATCACGGCATATGTGACAGATGGATCCCTGTGGCAGAGGCTGAACGGTATCGGAGGGTATTCCCTCTATGAGGACATCTATGTGGGTGACTACATTCATATGTCCAGGGCAATATCAGCCTATGAAAGAACTGGACAGTACCAGGCAACCGGATCCGACTATGTAACTATTGCAGGTATCAGCTGGTATAGGCATAACGGCGATCAGGAACTCAACTATGAGCATCTTGTGATGGTACCGGGCAAAGGATTCGGAGGGACACAGCATTTCGGGCGGAGCCGAATGAACTCATCAAACAGTACAACTGGTGGGTACAAGGCATCTGAGATGCTCACAGCAACAATCGGGACGCCAGCCTCATCAGGATCCACAGGGGCACAGGCTACGATCAATCAGCAGCTGTACGCGGAATTTGGCGGGCACCTTAAGACGACAAGAGAACTGATCACAAACGCGATCACGGCAAATGCATATAATAGATTCGGTACTGCAACCGGAGCAACCTCCGGATGGGCATGGGAGAGCTGTCAGGCTATCCTGATGAGCGAGATCGAAGTATATGGGTCAATTGTCTGGTCATCGTCCGGACATGATACCGGCAATGCATGCGCGCAGCTTCCACTGTTTACATTCAGCAAGGAAGCGCAGAACAACAGAACTGGATACTACTGGCTCAAGGATATAGCTTCTGACGCGTATTTCTGCAATTGCGGCAACGATGGCGGTGCCGGCTACAGCCGCGCTAGCAGTGCCAACTTTTATGTTCGTCCCCGCTTCATCTTAGCGGCAGCGTAATCGTTAATCGGCCACCCCTGTGTGGGTGGCCCCGGGTTAAGAAAAATGTCAGTACTTAAAAATTTAAGAAATCTTTCCAATATGCAGTTTTACAAGACAGCTCTTTTCATCAGGAAAGAGCTGTCGAACTGGATGCTAAGAGAATTCGGAACTACCAGGAATAAGAAATCAGTAAGACAGGTGATCAAAGATATTACACCGGAAGATCAGAAGACGATAGATGATATTTTCATAAAATATGGTAGGTCCACAAATAAAGAGTATCAGGGTGAATATCCTGAGTGGTTCATGGACCACGAAAAGGAGACCATCCTCAGAATACTACAGGAGCTCATGGAGAACATAGTCAGGGCAAATACATTATATGTTAGCAAAGGAAATCAGTTGGAGTATGAACAGCGAAGACTGTATCAAGATAAAGCTATAGGATGTTGCTATGTATTATACAGTGAATTGCAGTATATAAAATCATTATTTGCAACAGATCTGAACAGATATGTTGTGATCCTGGAAAGCATCGAAAAAGAGGTTGACCTGTTGAAAGGCTGGCGACAGTCTGACAACAAGAATAAAGGGTGAGTTCTGATAGCTTCTGCCGCTAATTTCTGCAATTGCAACAACAATGGCAATGCCAACTACAACAACGCTAGCAATGCCAACAATTATGTTCGTCCCCGATTTAATGTGCTGCAAAAGGTCATTTGACCACGCAGCTCTTGAAGGAGAACTTATCCTGTCCGAAAGGAGAACAGACCATCCGATACTGTCAGATAAGTCTGGAACAGTTATAAACGTATGGTAAACTATG
>JAILJR010000222.1 GCA_024694565.1 Butyrivibrio sp.
TCGGGCACGCTTTCGCTCCTTTCGCTTCGTAGCGGTACTAAGGCACCAAAATACGGTGCCTAAGTACCGACGAGCTCATAGGGCCTCTCAGTTGCTTGTGCAATATGCACAGCCTGAGCCGGCCTGGCGAGCTTTTGTCGGACAACTCATATAAATTATACCCTATCAAATGCAAGTGAGAAAGCGGCAATATCGTATTTGGGGTGGTGGCGGTCACCTGGGGTACAATACAGCTGCCTGCTATGGCAGGCTGGAAACTGAATTGTAATGGCGATGCGGGTTACTAGGGAATTGCGGTTTTTTTAATTCACTTTTTTTGAAGTACACCTTATAATGATAAGTAAACTTGCGTTTATAGAGGAGGAAAGAAGATGATTCAGCAGGGAATTGGAACAAGATGTGTTCAGGCGGGATACACGCCTTCGAATGGTGAGCCGAGGCAGATCCCTATCATACAGTCGACTACGTTTAAGTACGATACGAGTGAAGATATGGGAAAGCTCTTTGATCTGGAGGCTCCGGGGTATTTTTATACCAGACTTCAGAATCCGACCAATGATCATGTGGCAGCCAAGATAGCGGCACTTGAGGGCGGAACGGCAGCCATGCTCACGTCTTCGGGGCAGGCAGCGAACTTTTTTGCCCTGTTTAATATATGTGAGTGCGGAAGTCATATTGTGGCTTCGGCATCAATCTATGGCGGAACCTTTAACCTGATCGCAGTGACAATGGCAAAGATGGGAATTGAAGTGACATTTGTGTCTCCGACTGCTTCAGATGAGGAGCTGGATGCTGCATTTAAGGACAATACAAGGGCGGTTTTTGGCGAGACGATAGCAAATCCGGCGCTTACTGTGCTTGATATCGAGAAGTTTGCAAATGCGGCACACAGACACGGAGTACCGCTGATTGTAGATAACACCTTCCCTACACCGGTCAACTGCAGGCCTATCGAGTGGGGAGCTGACATTGTGACTCATTCAACCACCAAGTACATGGATGGGCACGGGGCAGGTGTTGGCGGAGCAATTGTTGATTCAGGGAAGTTTGACTGGATGGCACATGCGGACAAGTTCCCGGGACTCACGCAGCCTGACGAGTCCTACCACGGAATCGTATATGCCGAGAAATTTGGAATAGAGGGTGCTTTCATCACAAAGTGCACATCGCAGCTGATGCGTGACTTTGGCTGTATACAGTCTCCGCAGAATGCATTTATTCTGAATCTCGGACTTGAGTCACTTCATGTGAGAATGCCAAGGCACGTGGAGAACGGCCTTGCTGTTGCGAAGTTCCTGCAGGGACATGACAAGGTTGTTAAGGTGAATTATCCGGGTCTTGAGTCAGACCCATATTATGAGCTTTCCAAAAAGTATATGCCAAATGGTGGCTGCGGTGTTGTTTCCTTTGAAATTGATGGAGGAAGGGCAGCGGCGGAGAGCTTTATGAAGAAGCTGAAGCTGGCTGCAATCGAGACACATGTTGCCGATGCGAGAACGTGCTGCCTCAATCCTGCGACCTCAACTCACCGTCAGATGTCAGATGAACAGCTTAAGGAAGCAGGTATTCCTGCAGGCCTCGTGCGAATGAGCTGCGGCCTCGAGGACAAAGAGGACCTCATCGCAGATATCGCGCAGGCTCTTTGCTGATCCAATAATAAACCATCCCCCGTTTCTCAGTGTCCAAAATGGTCTCCTGAGGACGGGGGATGGTGGCATTTTTAATCCTTTCTACTCCTGAAGCTGCATTTGGTCAGGTTCTTTTGTAGGTTGGGATTGTTTTGAGCTTGTGGAGATTGATCACGTGGAGGTGGTCGATCTTTTCTTTTGTGGCAGTATCTTCGCAGATGCCGGTGAGAACATAGTTGTCCAGGGTGGCGTAGGCGAAGCCGAGCTTGTCTTCGTCTGACATGCCTGAGAGCCCGTCAGAAGGAGTCTTGTGGATCAGCTCCTTTGGAAGACCAAGGGCGTCACCGATCTGAAGCATTTCGCAGACGAGGTAGTCGGCGCAGGGCGAAAAGTCCCCTGCTGCATCGCCGTACTTGGTGGAGTAGCCCACGTAATCCTCTGACTTGTTGCAGGTGTTGGTTACACGGCCGCCATTTGGCAGGGACTGGGCGATGGCATAGAGGGTAGTCATCCTGATGCGTGGAGGGGTGTTGATGATGGCGTCCTTACCGGCTTCAACGCCGGCAGCGCTGAGGGATTTTTTTACGCCTTCAACGGCTTCATGAATGTTGACGATATACGACCTGATCCCGAGAAGCTCAGCGACCTTCTTGGAGTCATCGATGTCCTTCTGCTCGCCGTCCGGCATAAGTACGCCTACGACGCGGTCTTTGCCCAGGGCTTTTACGAGAAGAGCGGCCACGATCGTGGAGTCTTTTCCGCCTGACAGACCGATAACGGCATCAGCTTTGGGGCCGTTTTCGGCAAACCAGTCTCTGATCCAGTTGGTTATGTTCTCAATTTCCTGCGCTGCATTAAATGAATTGCTGCTCATTGTATCAATCCTTTTCCTTTCAACATCATATTAAGAGTCGCCCGACAAAAGCTCATATAAATAGTGACATCTTCTATATTGTTATGCTTACGGGTCTCCCTCTATCGGCTGGCAACTGAATTGTAACTCATAAAGCAGCAGATCATGAAGGAGTCTTTGTGTTTGTCTTTTACTACCAGTGCGACATCAGATCACGTACTGCTTCATTCTCCAGTCGATGCATCTCTGCAGGTAGTCCACGTAGGCGGGGTTCTTGCACATGCCCTTGCCCTCAACATCGGAGATCTTGGCTACGTCCTGGCCGTTGCAGAAGGTGGTCTTCATGACAATGTTGAGGGCAGGAACCTTCGTGTCGTTGGCTATGTAGGTGCCGATTCCAAATGCAACCTTCGCACGGCCGCGGAAGTGGGCATATATATTGTTGGCTCTCTGGAAGTCCAGTGAGTCGGAGAAAAGAAGTGTCTTTGTGGTAGGATCGATATCCAGTGACTCATAGTGTGCGATCATCTTTTCGCCCCATTCGATCGGGTCGCCGCTGTCGTGGCGGACTCCGGAGAACAGAGTGGAGTAGGTGAGCTTAAAGTCGCGAAGGAAGCAGTCTGTGGTAATGGCATCCGTCAGGGCTGTTCCGTTCAGGATTCCATACTCCTTTACCCAGTAGTCAAGGGCGTACCAGTTTGAATAGGCAGGGTTGTGCTTGTGATTGCCCTGGCCGACGCACATGATCCACTCGTGGGCCATTGTCCCGACAGGGGTGACGCCAAGCTTTTTTGCCAAAAGAACGTTTGATGTACCCACGAAATTCGAGTCGGGATACTTTGCATCCTTTAATTTCATGACAGCCAGTTCCTGGGCCTCTGCCGAAAGGCGTCTGCGCAGACCGAATTCGCTGAAGGCTCCTATGCTGTAGGTACCGTCCACAAGGAGGGAAATCTTTTTGTCAAGCCGCTCCTCGAAGGACTCCATGAGCTCCTCGTAGTCGTAGGCCATCCTGAAGTAAACCTCGTTGACGATGGCAAGGGTAGGAATCTCGTACATGGAAGTGTTGAGCCAGGTGCCCTTGGTCTCGATGGTGAGTCCGCAATCGGCATCGGTTCCTATAGTAAAGTCCTCATACCTTGGGTGCCACAGACGAAGGAAATCAACGTAGGATTTCTTTATCCAGCGGATACCTGATAGGTAATTGAGCTCGTCCTCGGTGAAGTTGAGGTCGCAGTAGAGATAGATCTGACGCTTGATCTCTTCAACCATGTCTTTTGTGAAAAAGACATCCTTGTTCCTGCAGCGGAAGGTCCAGGTGGTTGTGTAATCAGGAAAATTGTGATAGATGGCCTGTCCCATTGAGAATTTGTACAGGTCGGTTTCCAGTAAGCTGTCGATAATTGGGTTCATTGGGTCCTCCTCCAGTTTGCCTGTCTTGTCCAGGTAAGCCCTGAACGTCTCGTTTATATCAGCAGAATGAATGCCGGGATCCTCGCGGATCTCTGAGCCACTTGTCTGTATTATTGTCCTGTCCACCAGGTTGAAGGTGTGTTCCGGATAGATGGGCTGCAGCTTCTCCACATAGGAGGGCTCACCGGTGTACCAGTTGAAGTGAGCGGATTCAGGGTCAATCTGGGCGGAAGCAAAGAGCTCTTTTCCCCAGGCAACCCAGTTCTCATGGGTGAAGGTGCCGTCGAGGCCGATCTTCTTGTCGTCTATGATGGCGACGATGACACGAGGATTGTCGTGGAACATTTTTTTGACCAGCTTGTACCTTACTGTGAAGGGTAAAAACTCTTTTCCCCTGTCGGCCTGATAGCCGCAGACAGCAATGATCATGCGGTCATTCTCGTCGAGAGCACGCTTGATGAGGGACTCGTGTCCCCTGTGCATAGGTATGAAGCAACCAAAAACTATGCCGATATTTTCCATTTTGCCTCCTGATGTGCGGATTTGCTGATTAAGGAGCTGTTTAAAATTATGGCTTCTTGTGGGAAAAAGAGGAATATGCCCACCGGAATCCAGGACTTCTTGTGGGCAAAAATAAATGCCCACCGGAATCTATGTTTTCAAACCGTTCCTAATTGATTATCTTCATTATTATAGACTCTGGGAGAGGAATTAACAACAAATTAAATAATTCGTGCTATACTTATATAATTGTAACTATTCAGAGTCAGGACTCGAAACGCAGGCGGTGTGTCGGGAGATGAAGGGGAAATGGCAAAACAACAGAACAGAAGGGAATATCTGACTACTACGCCGGTTCCGAAGCTGATTCTTTCGCTGTCGGTGCCGACGATAATAAGCATGCTGGTCACGGCGATATATAATACTGCTGACACCTTCTTTGTGGCGAGGGTGTCTTCTGAGCCGGCGGTCAATACAGCGGCGACGGCGTCTGTGGGGCTGGTGTTCACAGTTATGGCGATAATCCAGGCAATGGGCTTTTTCTGCGGGCATGGCTCGGGCAATTATCTGTCCAGGATGCTTGGAGCGGGGAATCACAAGGAGGCCAACGAGATGGCTTCCACCGGCTTTGCGATGGCGGTGATTCTGGGAGTGGTATTTGCAGTTGTCGGGAACATCTTTGTCACTCCGATTGCGCAGTTTCTTGGAGCGACGGAGACTACCATGCAGTTTACGAAGGACTATATGAGGATAATCCTCTTTGGCGCACCCTTCATGATGGCGCAGTTTGTCATCAACAACCAGCTCAGGTTCCAGGGAAGCGCAGTATATGCGATGGTTGGACTGATGTGCGGTGCACTTATGAACATAGTGCTTGATCCGCTTCTTATCCTGGTATTTCACATGGAAGTGAGAGGCGCGGCAATCGCCACGGTCATGGGGCAGATTACCAGCTTTATCGTCCTTCTCATCGGAACGAGCAAGGGCGAAAATATAAAGATGAGCATCAGTAATGTCCACATCAATGCCCATTATATTATGGAAATAATTAACGGGGGTGCACCTTCTCTTTTCCGTCAGGGGCTGGCTGCCATATCGACGCTCCTTCTTAACCGTACTGCCGGGGCAATTGGCGGTGATGCCGCGATCGCAGGCATGTCTGTTGCCGGCAGGATAATGATGATGATGGCCTCGGCTCTGATCGGCTTTGGCCAGGGCTATCAGCCTGTCTGCTCCTTCAACTATGGTGCGGGGCTGACGAAGAGGGTAAAAGAGGGATATTTCTTTTGCGTTAAGGTGTCAACAGCCTTTCTTGTGATAATCGGAGCCATATGCTTTGTGCTCGCACCTCAGATAATATCTCTTTTCTCAAAAGATCCCGCGGCAATTGAGGTGGGTGTGGCTGCCCTCCGCTACATGTCAGTGACCCTGCCGCTCTCAGGAGCTCTTGTCATCAGCAACATGATGCTGCAGTCAATCGGCAAAGGAGTGAAGGCGTCGATAACGGCCTCGGCCCGCAACGGAATCTGCTTCATCCCTCTGATCCTGATCCTGCCGCAGTTTCTTGGCATCCGGGGTGTGGAGATGACCCAGGCCTGCGCAGATATCCTGTCACTTCTCATAACCCTTCCGATGGCTTATTCGGAGCTGAAGAAATTATGATGAAGCTGCAAGATGGTACACAAAATATTAAATAGCCGATACACTCCACCGATGGTTTTCATGGGCGCTGCCAGTGTCCTGATGTTGACTGAATTGTAACTATTACTTATCATCACCGATAAGTTTAAGCATATTGACGCTGTAGGCAAATGCGATTATAGTATGAAAAAATATGTTGCGCGGCTTTGCAGGTTGTAATTCAGTTGTCAATCGCGTTGGCCTGTACTGCCCCGGCTGGCAGGTGAACCGGAGCTTTTGGAGCAGCATATTAGAAGAAAGCCCCATTGTATGCGGGCTTAAACACTGTTATAATAATGTAATAGCCGTAAATAGCGGCGGAGGAGGAAAAGAATATGAAAAAAAGTTTATTAACAAGCATTTTACTGAGTGCAACTCTGGCCTTTGGGGCCCTGACAGGATGCGGCGATGGTGCAGGAGCACCTGCTTCAACTGACACTGCTACATCAGAGACAGCACAGACTGAAGGCTCAGCACAGAGCACTGAGGCAGCTTCCACAGAGACCAAGAGCGAGGAAACACCCGCTGAGGCTAAGGAAGATGCAGCCACAGACAAAAAGATCACAGTCGGCGCAACACCGGTTCCTCACGCAGAGATTCTTGACAACGTTGTTGCAGAGGTCCTTTCAGAGGAAGGGTGGGAGCTTGAGACAGTTGTTTTCTCTGACTATGTTCTTCCCAACACTTCACTTGAGGAGGGGGAGCTTGATGCCAACTACTTCCAGACTCTTGGCTACATGAACCAGCAGAACGCAGACGCAGGTCTTCATCTTGCTGCTGTAGCAGGTGTTCACATTGAGCCTATGGGCATCTACTCACAGAAGTACAAGGCACTTTCAGATATTCCTGACGGAGCATCAATCGGTATTCCCAATGACCCTGACAACGGTGAGAGAGCAGTAGACCTTCTTGTTCAGAAGGGACTTCTGACATCAAAGGGCGGTTTTGGCTCAGATGCCAACTACACAGAGGATTCTCTTTCAAAAGACAAGGATGCAAACCCTCACGGGTATGTGATCACACCACTTGAGGCAGCAAGCCTTCCTCTTTCACTTCCCGATCTTGACGCAGCAGCCATCAACGGAAACTATGCACTTGAGGCAGGACTTCCTGCATCATATCCCGCACTTGACATTGAGTCTTTTGACGACGAGACAACAGTTAAGAGGACCAACTTCCTTGTTGTTAAGCAGGGCAATGAGACCTCTGAAAAGACACAGGCTCTTATAAAGGCTCTTCAGTCTGACAAGGTTCAGGAATATATCGACGAGACCTACAAGGGTGCGGTAATCACATCCTTCATCGATGCAAAATAAAGAACAGATTCGGAATAAATTTACAATCCGGCATGACAGTCAGTCCGGGTTGTAAATTTATTTCATGTTGAACAGCGAAATTCATTATGGAACGGAGCAGCTTTTTTCTATGATACAGATCACAAATGTAAAGAAATCCTTCAAAAACAACGAAGTTCTGAAGGACATCTCGCTGGAAATAAATAAGGGCGAAATATTTGGAATCATCGGACAGTCAGGCGCAGGAAAGTCAACTCTCCTGCGCTGTATCAATGGCCTGGAATCCTATGATCAGGGCACTATAACTGTAGACGGGGTCAAGGTGGATATAAAGGACAAGAAAAAGCTCCGCCTGCTGCAAAAGAGAATGGGCATGATCTTTCAGGGCTTCAACCTCTTGGAGCGCCTTGACGTGTACCAGAACGTGGCTCTTCCCATGAAATTCTGGGGCATCCCGACCAATACTCCTGAGGCGAAGGAGAAGATCACAAGACTTATTAAGCTTGTAGGCCTTGAGGATAAGATGCATCAAAAGCCAAGGGAGCTTTCCGGCGGACAGAAGCAGCGTGTAGCCATAGCGAGAGCTCTGGTGCTGGACCCGGATTTTCTTTTGTGTGATGAGGCAACCAGTGCGCTGGATCCCGAGATCACAAAGGGAATCCTTGCGCTCCTTCACAGGATAAATGAGGAGATGGGCATTACCATCATCATTGTTACGCATCAGATGGAGGTGGTGAAGCAGATCTGTCAGAGGGTGGCTTTCCTTTCAAAGGGAAGGATGCTTGCAGTCGGTAAACCTGAGCAGCTCTTTGTCTGGCCGAAGGAAAAAGAGATACGCGACTTCCTTCGTGAGGAGAGTGACAAGCTTCCATCAAGCGGCGTGAACCTGAAGCTCTTTTTCTTCGGAGAGGGCAATCAGAGGCCTATAGTGACCCAGATGTCGCAGGAGCTCCACACGGATTTCAACATCTGCTGGGCAAAGCTCGAGGACTTCAGGGAGGACGTCTACGGAAGTCTCGTGCTGAACATGGATAAAAAAGATCTGGAGAGAGCCTGTGCGTTTCTTGATTCCAAGAACGTGACATGGGAGATTATACAGAATTAGGCAGATTTAAAGGTCTGTATTTATAACCGGAGGTGATTCAATGTCTGGAAACTTATTAAATGCCGGGATGACGGCAATTGTTATGAAGGCTTTTAACCAGACTCTTTACATGGTGTTCTGGTCAACGCTCTTTTCAGTGATACTTGGCTTTTTTCCTGCGATAGTGCTGACACTCACGGCGCCGGACGGACTAAAGCCAAACAAGATAGTCTATGAGGTTCTCAGCTTTATCGTGAATGTGTTCAGGAGCTTTCCCTTTATCATTCTGCTGGTCATACTCATTCCGTTTACCAGGATGGTGGTGGGAAAGTCGATAGGTACAACAGCATCTATCGTTCCCCTTACTGTTTCGGCGATTCCATATATTGCAAGGGTCTTTGAGACGAGTCTTCGTGAGACCAATCCCGGTGTCATTGAGGCGGCCAGAAGCTTCGGAGCGTCGAATTTTCAGATCCTGATGAGGGTTTACGTCAAGGAGTCAATCCCCAGGATGCTCAACGGCGTTGTGCTTCTTGTCATTTCCCTGATCGGCTACTCGGCGATGGCAGGAACTGTTGGCGGCGGTGGTATCGGTGATATTGCGATCAGATATGGTTATCAGCAGTACAAGACGGATTACCTCATCGTATGCTCAGTGATACTGATCGCATTTGTGCAGCTGATACAGATGCTGGGGAACTACATGTACAAGAAGATGAGCTGAGGAGCTTTCGGCGATAAGCAGTCGGGGCGCCCGTTTCTCGTTGACAATGACTTAATGAGTCGCCGGACAGGCTTTTGTTCGGCGGCTCGTTTCATCTATAAAAAGATATAGAACCGGCAGCGGATGGCAGTATTGGGATTAGAGAGAGGACATATAATATGATGAATGCATTAGAAAATAAGTACGAAGAACTGCTGCGGATTTTGAGGGGATATGGTTCTGCGGCTGTGGCGTTTTCCGGTGGAGTGGATTCTACGTTTTTGCTTTTTGCGGCAAAAGAGGCGTTCGGGACAGAAGGTGTGATTGCCATGACCTCAAAGTCAGGGCTTTTTCCAGCGCGGGAGTTTACAGAGGCTGAGGAGTTCTGCAGAGGGCTAGGAGTCAGACATATCATTGTTGAGACGGATGAGCTTTCAAATGATGCATTCAGGGCTAATCCAAAGGACAGATGTTATGTGTGCAAGAAGGATCTGTTTGAGGGCTTTCTGAGGACAGCTGAAAAGGCGAAGATGGCTGTTGTTGCGGAAGGATCAAACACTGACGATGAGGGAGATTACCGTCCGGGGATGAGGGCGATTGCTGAGCTGGGGATAAAGAGTCCGCTGCGGGAAGCAAAGCTTTCCAAGGCTGAGATAAGGGAGCTTTCGAAGCACTTTGATCTGCCAACATGGGATAAGCCTTCTTTTGCCTGTCTTGCAAGCCGGATTCCGTATGGGGAGATCATTACGGCCAAAAAGCTTTCCATGGTGGAGCAGGCAGAGCAGCTGCTTCTGGAGCTTGGCTTCAGGCAATTCAGGGTAAGATTTCATGAGGGAAAGCCGCAGTCGGGAAACGCAGGAAAGCAGCAGCCGGGAAATGCAGGAAAATTGCAGCCGGAAGATGAATCAGGAGTAAGGTATCGGTCGGAAGGAGAAGGCGAATCAGGAGGAAAGCCGCAGGCGGGAAATGCAGGAAAACTGCCGACGGAAGACACAGGCGAAGCAGACGCAAGATTTAATTCTTTGGGAAATGATGAAATTCGGGGATCGATCGCAAGGATAGAAGTACTGCCGGAAGACTTTGGGAGATTTATCAATGAAGACGTTCGTCTTAAGGTAAATGCAGAGTTTAAGAAGATCGGCTTTAGCTATGTGTCACTCGATCTTTCTGGATATCGCACCGGGAGCATGAACGAGGTTATAAATTAAGAAGGCGTAAGCCGGAAAATGTGTAGGTTAACGGCCCCGGGTCTGTTATTTACAAAAAATCCGTTTAGGAATCCACCTTAAGTAGGGTTTCCTAAACGGATTTATTTTGCTGCTACGTGTCATGATAAGCACATGTCAAAAGCCTTGATTGCAAAGAGCACCTTGCAGGAATCACAATTTGTCAAATACATCGCCGGCCATGATCTTTCCGTCAAAATCAGACTTGTCACTTCCGTTGAAGACCAGATTTGATGTCGTTGCTGCAGTCTGATTGCTCATAACTGTATGTATATTCTTAACTTCTTTGTTGTGCTTATAAACCAGGTTACTGTTTTTTTTACTGATCTCTTTGCCGCCGCTTACGTTCATGAGTTCGTCATCATTCATGATGTTCTCAGTATTCATAATAGGTTCCTCTCTTTCATTATCGTCAGAAGTTTCAAGTTACTTTTCCTGTTACTATATTATACGAATCAGAAATAATATTGGCACTGATTTTTTGAAATTTTATGAGCTGCAATAAATCATTATATGAGTTGCCCGGCGAGCTTTTGGCGGGCAGCTCATTATATTATGTACAGACCTATAGTTCATCCAGCACGGTCTGATACATATTTTCATCAGTAATGCCTTTGTCGGAGCGAAGCCTCGAGGCAATCTTTATCCGCAGAGTTACCTGGTTGCCGTCGACGTCGTGAATATCTTCAATTGTCTTTTTGAGAGTGGATGTGAGGATATTAAGCTCATCCTGCTCATTTATGTGTGTAAGCAGGGCGAAAATTGAATCCCTGGTTCTTGCAGTGGCACAGCTCTGACCGGTGACTGAAAGAATTCTGTCAGCAATCTTCTTAAGGAGTTTATTGGTAAAATCGTCATCGAAGGTTTTGGCTATACGTTCATGCTTTTCGTTTTTCAGTATTATAAGGCCAAAGTTCTTTTTGTGATCTGAGTACTGCATGGCGTAATCAATCATCGTATCGGAAAAAGATTTTGCGTTCATAAGTCCTGTGACAGGATCTGTTTTTCGGGCTCTGCTCAGCTTGTCTATTCTTTCAAGCTCTTCATCGACATCAACAAAATAGCCCATGAGCCCGGCAATCTTGCCGTTTTCATAGAAGGCTCTCTTGCTGATGACGATGTTGTGGACAACACCGTTGATAATAAGCTGGCCGGGGACATTGATTGTTGACTGCCCATCTTTTAGAATCTTTTTCTCGATATTGTCATAGTGCCGGCTGTCGACGCGCCAGCCCATTTCATTTCCTTTTTTACCAATCAGGCTGTTTAGAGAGGTCAGGCCAAAGTAATCAAGAAAAGCCCTGCTGGCACCTGCGAACCTCATGTCTTTATCCTTCCAGAAGAACTTAAGAGAGGCATTGTCGAGGATATTATCCCACATACTGATGCCGATTGCCGCATATTCTGACAGGCCTGACGTAAGCCTGTAGATTGCTTTGCCGTTGGTGCCGGCATTTGCAGCTGTTTCGATGACGAGTTGCTCAACACTATCCGGAAGAGATCTTATGCAGAACAAAAGCTCTTTTTCACCGGTCCCGGGAATGATCATCAGGGTAATGACCCTCCAGGAATAGCTTCCATCCTTCTGCCGCAGCCGGAAGACGTCCTCGATATAGCCCTTTTGCGTGGCCCTTATCCGATCGATCACGTTTGCCGGATCAGAGAACTGCTGATACCTCTCCCTGTCATGGGAATATATCACATCCCGGACAAAGAGCTGCATGCGATGATCAAAATCAGTGTTATGTGCATCGTCCTCCGAAACATATTCAAATTTGCCAAGCAGCGGAGAGCTTGTATTATTGGCGAGGTTGATCAGTAGGATCCGTTCAAATATGTGATTGAGCTCTTTTAACCTGAAGTCAAGGCTGTTGCGCTTGGAGACATTCTTGTCCATGGAGATGTTACGGATGCTGCCCTTGATGATGTATTTACCTCTGTTTTCGGCGATGGCCTGAGCCTGAAAGCACAGAATATTGCCGTTGTTGGTGTAATAAATTGTTTCCCTGTTCCCTGATTTTTCAATAATTTCCGCGAATTCACGGTATTTTTTGATAAGGGGAGAGCCGGTGTGGTAGATGAGTCTGTCAGTTTCCTCAAGGGAATGATCCGCTGTGAAGATTTGCTCCTTGTAGGGCTTGTTCATGAAAAGAGTCGTGAACTCTTTTCCATCATCTACTAAAATTTCAAGTGGTTCATCAGTCCATCTTGCATTGAAGCTGGCTATGTCGTAGAAATGACGCCACAGGCGCTCTTCAACTGTGATTCCGGCTTCTCTGATATGGGTAAAGAACTCATCGAGCGGCATTGGCTTTCCAAAGTAGTAGCCCTGCAGCCGCTCGCAGCCGATGTCCCTGAGGAACATAGCCTGCTCTTTTGTCTCAACTCCTTCTGCGAGGGTTCCGATTTTGATATCCTTGGCCATGGTGGTGGTAGAGGTGATGATGGCTCGTGATCTCTCGGTAAAGGTAGATAAAAAGCCCATGTCGAGCTTTAACATGTCAAATTCGTAATCCTTGAGAAGCGTCAGAGATGAGTAGGCGCTTCCGAAGTCGTCCATCCAGACCTCGTAACCGGCGCCGCGAAAGCTCTTTATCACTCGGTCCATAAGGGCGGCGTCGGAGGCAATCATGCTCTCGGTGATCTCGATGTGGAGAAAGTCCCTGGGAATGTCGTAGGTGCTGACAAGATTCTCAACAAAGTCCAGCATGTCAAGTTCCTCGAAGTCAAGACGTGAGAAATTGACAGACACGGGGACCATGGGGAGATTTTTTTTCATTCTGTCAGAGATATCACTGCAGACGTGCTCTATCATAAAGCAGTCAAGCTTGTGAATGAGTTTTGCTGCTTCAAGAGCGCCAATGAATTTGTCGGGGGAAAGAAAACCGTGGACCGGATCAATCCAGCGTGCAAGGGATTCGGCGCCGCAGAGCTGCCTGGTAAGGGAACGCACTACCGGCTGGTAGTAGATCTTTATCCGGTTATTGGCAATTGCGGTATCAATATTCTGAATGACGTAATCTGATATCATGATCCTGTCAGTTTGTACATCGTTGGAGGCCATGGCGTAATCTCCGTTTGAGTGAAGTTACATCATATGATCTGACCGATAGAAGAGTCCGATTCATATATATTGAGGATAACATAATTTGTGTACCTTACAGGTTGTGCGCTCAAATGCTCATTTGAACTTGTTGAGCTTTGATCTGTCGATCTTGCCGTCGGCGATGGTGCTGGCTACCCAGAGCTTGAGGGCTTCGACGGTCAGGTCAATCTGGTCCAGCTGCTTTTGGATGCTGATGAAATCAGGAAGTTCATCATCGGAGATGACGCCGTCGGCGGTGATGTCAATCAGCCGGTTCTTCTGGGCATCGAGGGAGTTGAGTGCGGCCAGCATTCCAAGGACGATCTCAGAGAGCGATGATGACTTTACCTCCGGAACGGAATCCCTGCCGATTCGGCACTCATGGGTGCAGTAGTAATTGCACAGATCCGGCCTTTTGTAGGCGTTGGCCATGTCCACAACATCCTCGGGGACTACGGTTGTTTTGCCTGTCTCAAGCTTTTCAAGGCGGCTCTCCGTTATGGTGCCGATGAGCTCACTGGCAGCTGCCCTGGTAAGGCCGGCCTCTTCCCTTGCTTCGAAGTAGATGTTTTTGTTTTCCTTGATTGATTTCTTTCCCATATATGATTACCTGAGTATGCTGTATCCAAAGCTGTTAACGAGTGCGTCGATAGGTGTACCTTTCTTGCACAGCGGACATTCTGAAGGATCATAGGCCTGATAGTTGGGAATGTCTTCGGGGTGGAAAGCAGAGATTACCGGAATGCCGCCAACCTCTTTGATTCCGCTGAAGATTGCGCCTGCACCGGAGATAATTGCGCCGTAGTAGCGCAAACCTTCCATCAGCGATTCAAGGGTAATGCCTGTTGTAAGGGAGCCCATCAGGATAAGTACGTGCTTCCCTCTGATAGCAAGCTGCAGATTGTCACGGAAGATGATCTGGCCACTTGAGGTGTATTCAGGTGCGAGAACATACATCGTGCGGTGGGCGTTGTAGTTGAGAACGCCGGCTCTGGTCAGCTCCTCGGCGAGGAAGGTTCCGATTACTTCGGTTCCGTCGGCACAAACGATGGTGTCAACAGGTGTAGAGATTGTGAAGTGCATGGCCAGAAGAGAAGCAACGCCGTGAGCCTCTGAGCATCTGGTCTTAAGGGTCCCGATCTCCATGTAGTTGGTGATGTGAGAATGGGTTGTTGCGTAGTGCCCCGGAATGATCTTGAGAGCAACATTTGGATTCATTTTGGCCGGTATCTTTTGGTATTCGCTTAGCATATCCAAATCCCCCTTTACATTAATAAGATAGTTACCGTTCAATTGCTGCTATCGCAAATCTGCTTAAGGATATAAGCATCATAATAAGTATAGCATGTTTTTACATAATTGTGATGTCGCAGGGCATGGAGCTAACTTTTTTGTGGCGTGCGCATAAAAATACATGTATAATACCTTAAGTAAAAATAATTGGGCTTAGTGTCGGATAACTATCACTGATATAGGAGTCGGGTACCGTTTTAGCTTCTGTTTTTGGCTGCTGCGGCATCCGCATTCATATGGACTAAGTCAGATATAAACTAGCTTTTATATAGGAGGAAAAGAGCAGCATGAGTATTAGGATTGGAATCTTAGGGTATGGCAATCTCGGAAGAGGTGTGGAGCTGGCTGTCAGGGCGGCACATGATATGGTGCTGACGGCTGTCTTTACAAGAAGAGATCCTGCTACTGTTAAGATTCAGACAGAGGGCGTAGCGGTTCTGTCAACGGATGATGTGTATAACTGGACTGACAAGATTGATGTGATGATTCTTTGCGGCGGAAGTGCAACAGATCTTCCGGAGCAGACTCCCAAGTATGCAAAGCTCTTTAACGTAGTTGACAGCTTTGATACCCACGCAAGGATCCCTGAGCACTTCGCAAATGTCGATGCAGCTGCAAAGGATGCCGGCAAGGTAGCAGTTATCTCCTGCGGCTGGGATCCCGGAATGTTCTCACTCGCAAGAGTTTATTCAAACGCTATTCTTCCTGATGGAAATGACTATACGTTCTGGGGCAAGGGCGTATCCCAGGGTCACTCCGATGCAATCCGCCGCATCAAGGGTGTAAAGAACGCCAAGCAGTACACAATCCCCGTCGAGAGCGCACTCGAAGCTGTCAGAAGCGGAAAAAATCCGGAGCTGACAACCCGTGACAAGCACACAAGAGAGTGCTTCGTTGTCCTTGAGGAAGGCGCTGACGCTGCAGCAGTGGAAAAAGAGATAAAGGAGATGCCAAACTATTTTGCTGATTATGACACAACTGTTCATTTCATCAGCGAGGAGGAGCTTCTTGAAAAGCACAGCGGCATGGCACACGGTGGCTTCGTATTCAGAAGTGGAAAGACAGGCGTGGACAAGCAGCACAACCACATCATAGAGTACAGCCTGAAGCTGGATTCAAATCCTGAGTTCACCACAAGCGTACTGGTTGCAGTTGCAAGGGCAGCTTACAGAATGTCGAGTGAGGGAATGACGGGCTGCAAGACAATGCTTGATATCCCGCCGGCATATCTATCCGACAAGAGCGGTGAGGAGCTTCGGGCACATCTGCTGTAAGAAGGGCAAAGCCGGATAGCGGCGTGTACAAGCAGGTGCCTGCGACTTACAAAAATATGGCCACGGCGGTGAAATGATGTAATAAAGAAATGATTGAGACGGTATCCGGGCTGCAATACAGTTCCAGGTCTGATACGCTGGGAAATCTGATTATGTCTTTTGCCGCCTGCAGATTAAGAATTAAATGCGTGAATGATTCCTCCGGGGAGGCTATAATATACTTATGACCAATAAATTTGTCCTTATAGACGGAAGCTCCATGCTGGTGACCAATTACTACGGAAACCTGCCGAAGGCTCTTCTGTTTGAGAAGGATCCTGAAAAGAAAGAAAAGCTTTACAGCACCATAATGCACAACGACGCCGGGCAGTACACCAACGCCATGTACAGCATGATGCGGGCCATTCTTAAGATAATGTCTGAGATAAAGCCCACGCACATGATGTTTGCTTTTGATACCACAAGGGACACCTTCAGGAGGGAGAAATATCCTGATTACAAGGGGAACCGTGGCGACACGCCAATGCCGCTGAAGGAGCAGTTCCGGAACATGGAGGAGCTGTTAAAAGAGCTGGGCTTTGTGGTCATGTTTGACGACAGGTTTGAAGCTGACGACATTGTGGGAAGTGTTGTATCAAGATTTGAAAAAGAGATTCCTTCTTATATCATTACAAAGGACCACGACTATCTTCAGCTGATAAATGACTACACGAGAGTCTGGCTGGTGCAGACTAAGCAGGAGACTGCTGACGAGCTGCAGGCAAAGTACGGCACTGATTTTGGATGGGACAGGAAGCTTTCGCCGCTTCCCGATAAAGCATTCGAGGTGACGCCGGATCTTTGCCTCAAGGAATACGGTGTGAGACCCTCACAGATTCCTGATCTCAAGGGAATCCAGGGGGACACCAGCGACAACATCCCGGGGGTAAAGGGCGTAAGCAGCGCTGCGATACCTCTTCTGGCTGAGTATGGCACCATAGAGGGAGTCTACGAGGCAATTGACGCCTGTGCCGGTGAAAAAGAGCAGAAGGCTCTTTCTGCATATTGGAAGGAGAGCCTCGGAATATCAAGAAGCCCGATGAAGGCACTTATTACCTACCGCGACATTGCTTTTTTGTCAAAAGACCTTGCGCAGATCCGCAGGGACTATGAATTTACCCAGACGCTTGATGACTTTAAGGTGAACTTTGACAAGGCAAAGGCGAAGGAGGAGTTTACAAGGTATGGATTCAAGTCGCTTATGGGGGCGATTGAGTAGTTAAGAATGAACAATTATTATCGCACGATCTTAATCAATTTGCATAGGATAATATACTATATCTGCAAGGCACGACTTTGGATGAGGCATCCGGAGAGGCACTCCGAAAAAGAGTGCTATGCGGTTGCCAGTGAAATGGTGACCAAGATGAACCGGTCGGCCGGGTACACGACCATTGTCAGCGGAGAAGTGAACCTGCCAAAGGAGGGCGGTTATCTTCTTTATCCAAATCATCAGGGAAAATACGACACGCTCGGCATAATTGTCGGTCACAAGAGTCCCTGCTCCATCGTCATGGATGAGAAGAAGTCCCACATGATCCTCGTAGCTGAGTTTCTGTGGCTGGTAGGCGGCAAGCGCCTCAAAATCGATGATCTCCGACAGACCCTTGAGGTTTTCAAAGAGATGGCAAAAGAGATCCGTGAAAAGGGGCGGAGGTTCATTCTTTTCCCTGAAGGCGGTTATAAGGAGAACAACCGGAACATTGTGGAGACCTTCAAGGCCGGAAGCTTCAAGGTGGCGCAGATGGCAAGATGCCCTATCGTTCCGGTGGCGCTGGTGGATTCCTACAAGGTCTATAACAGTCCACACAAGGGCCCCACGACAACCTATGTATATTTTCTGGAACCAATTTTCTACGATGATTACAAGGGCATGAAGACCAGGGAGATCGCCGGGATCGTGGAGAATCGTATCAGACAAAAAATTAAAGAGCACACCGGGAGCACCTCGCAAACCGCATGAACAGGCGGAGGAGAGGTGCTCTTAATTATTACCATATTTTGTATAGAGTTTGTTAATTGGACGCACATCTATGGTAGAATGGTAGTAGTGAAAAAAATGTGGGTTGGGTGAAACATGGGATTTGATATTTCTAAGCTGACAAGTGCAGTCAACAGGTATCTCAATTCGATTTCTGATGTGAGTGCAGCGGCGAAGAGAGTAACAGAAGAGGCTGAGTCCAAGGCACTTTTTGGTAAAGAGCTGCAGTTTGCGATAAAACAGAATATTGCAAGCCATATGGATGATGGAAAAATGTCAGAGGCTGTCGGGGAGCTTGGGAATTTTCCCAATATAGAAGGACAGATCCGAAGTCAGATTGACACTGCAACAAGTGGGGTGAAGTCTACCTTCGACCAGATAAACGGCGGGCTTGGAGCGATGAGAAGTGCAGGTGCTTCGGATGCAGCTGTGGGTCAGGGCAGTGTAAATACAAAGGAAACAGCTGCGAGTCAGGACAGTGCAAAAACCAGGGATGCAGTTAAAAACGCGGCGGCTTCAAAGGGCGGGACTATCGATGTGGCAGTTGGAAGGGATGATGCATCACTGGCGACACTTCTGGCTGCTTATGGAACTGACAGCTCTTTGCTCTCGGGGATTCTTGGCGCAACGGGTGGAGTTAATGCGGGGCTTACAGAACTTCTTGGTGCAGCAGGGAAAGGAAATGCAGGGCTTACAGGGCTCCTTGGCGCAACGGGGGGAGCTAATGCAGGACTTACAGAGCTGCTTGGCGCAACGGGTGGAGTTAATGCAGGGCTTACAGGGCTTCATGGTGCAGTAGGAAACGGGAATGCGGGGAATGCCGTCCGCGGAGTGAATAATGGCACCATGAGCATTGAGGAGCTGCAGGAGCTGTCCAAATCAAAATACTTCTCAACCAATCTTTTGCAGAATGATCTTTTCAGTGAGTCAGGCGGATCCGGCAAAACTACGTCAGGAGATGATATGCTTTCAACGCTGACTTCAGGCATGAGCTCATCACAGATTGCTTCCTCGGAATTGGCTAATGCTCTTTTGAAAGCATACAAGAGCAGCGGAACGAAGGGGGCGGTCACCAGTGTCTTCGGAGATTTTTCGCTGTAGGATCAGTGGAAAGCAAAGCGGGGATTTTACAGATGAGAAACAGAAATTCTGAGGGACAGTTTCAAAGGAGTGATAGATGAACATATTGCTTTTAATATATGCAGCGGTCCTGTTTATTGCCTCGATCATAGTTTTTACCGTGGGCCAGCTCATGAGTGACAAGCAGAAAAAAGAGGATGCGGAGCCGGATGAAGCAGAAGCACCAAAGTGGATCAGGGTTTTTGCAGGAATCGGGTTTGTACTTGCAGTCATATGTCTGGTGGCGGCATTCAAGACGCTTGGATAGACTTTGGTGAAACACGCTTGATGGTGGAAACAGGAGGGTGAATAGTTTTGGGCTAAACATATTTGGCAGAAGCTTTAGGGCGCTTGTGTAGGCGATTGCCTTGCGTGAAAATTTATCTGCCGGTTAATAATCCGGCATAATTCAGAAATATCTTTACAAAAAAATGACCTTCATACCGGCAGGTGCCAGGATGAAGGTCATTTAATTGACATACTTACGGATTAAAGATCAAAACTTCCGGTAACGTCATCGTTAACAACATAGTAAGCTTTTGCTTCCTCGGGCTTAACATAGATGCTGAGGCTCTTGATATCCTTGCTGCCGTATGCTTCCTTAGCCTTTGTAACAAGTTCCTCCTCAGTTACAGCCTTATCACCAAACTGAAGCTCAATCTTTGTATTAACCTTTGCTGCCATAATGAATCCTCCCTTTTGTAAATAAAAAAAGTATAAACTTATTGCCCCTATTATATCCTATTTTTTAAAAATGTGAAGACCTTTTTTAAATAAAATGTTACAATTCAATTTGTAGGATTGCTATTTTGTTGCGAGCCAGTCGGGGCAGAACGGCAACTGAATTGAAATTTGCAAAGCGTGCCCGAAGTGATTGTACAATATGCACAGTCGGGGCTGGACTGGTGAGCAATGTCTTTAAAATTGGTGACGTAACAATTTCTGCAATGGCGTCGAACCACCCCGGGGAATCAACTGTGATAGGTCTTGAGTATAAGGGTAAAAAATTGGTTTATGCAACTGACTTTGAACACATGGCGAAAGATGCGGATGCTGAGGTAAAGCTGCAGCACTGGCGCGCGAAGGAGACAGGTACGTATTATGAAAAGTTTTTCAACATATTTTCAACTGCATCTCATCCTAATGCTGTATTCACTGAGCGGCGTATGCTCGAAGATGGCAGCGGGATATGAATTTCTGAGCCCGGGATTTATACTCTTTTATGGTGGCATTATTGCTATTCTTGGAATTTACGCCATAGTCTGGCAGCAGATCCTCAAGAAAATGCCGCTGGTCACCGCCTATGCCAATAAGGCAGTCACGGTTGTTTGGGGCGTGATCTGGGGAATCGTTATTTTTCATGAGAAAATAAGCGCAGGCAAGGTCATAAGCATGCTTCTTGTCATGGCCGGAATTGTGCTGTTTTCGTATGCTGATGTGCAGGATGGCAGCGCAGCGGATGGAAAAGACTCCGAATCGGGCAGTATGAATAAGTAGCGCGATGGCGGATATGAGCGACTGTGAGTCGACGGGCGCGGACACAGTAACAGGATGATGGATGTGTTAGCCACATATGTCAGGGTGGAAGAAATATTAAAAACATTCTTTTTGAATTCTGTATGCTTGTCAGGAAAAGTACAGAAATTAGGAAGATTTGATCAGAACACGGAGATTACTGATGGATATACGATATGCACTGATTCTTGCGTTTGGAACTTTTATAGCTTCGCTGTCGCAGGTGCTGCTGAAAAAAGAAGCGGCTGTTTCGCATGACTCATTTTT
>JAILJR010000229.1 GCA_024694565.1 Butyrivibrio sp.
AGAGGCCCTGTGAGCTCGTCGGTACTTAGGCACCGTATTTTGGTGCCTTAGTACCGCTACGAAGCGAAAGGAGCGAAAGCGTGCCCGAAGTGATTGTACAATATGCACAGCCGGGGCCGGACTGGTGAGCTTTTGTCGGGCGACTCATGATATATAGGGGGAGATAAATGATAAAGAGAAAAGTTTTTTATGCTCTGGTTGGGGCGTTTTTTCTGGTATTGCTGTCAGGATGCGGAGCCTCCAAGGAAAAGCTTGAAGAAGCGCAGTCGGCTAAGTCGGCAATGATAGAAGCCAAACAGAAAGCAGAGGAGACGTACCTTGACATGGTTGATTCATCCTCGAGAGGTGTACTGGATGATCTTGCACAGCATGAGGCTGAGCTTGAGGAGGTCGACGTATCAAAGCTAAATGACAAGAAGATTGATGAGCTTCTGCCAAAGCTCCAGGAGATGACAGAAAATTATAATACTATAGGGACTGAGCTCAATCAGACACTGGACAAGGAAAACGAGGAGAGAAAAGAGAGACTTAAGCATACTTCGGTCGATGTCTTCTTCGTTAATAAGACAGGGATGGATCTGAAGAGTATTATCCTTCATGACACCTCGGCGGATATTAATAGCGATAATTACATCGGAGACGGAGTTACCTTAAATTCAGGATACACCCTGATGGGTGCCCAGCTTGATCTGTATGAGGACAGCAAAGCCTGGGAGTTTATCGTCACTGATACAAACGGAACGGAGTATACACTTCCAAGCGCAAATCTAAGGGATATTAGTGAAGATGGTGCATCAATAGTTCTGAAATATGATTCCTCAAGCAGTAGCGGCAGTGCTGAGATTGGAGCCTATACCGCCCCTGCAGAGCAGCAGGAGGAAATATCTGAAGAAGCTGCCAGCCAGGATGCCGCAGGCAGTGATAAATCGAAGGAAGAAGCAGGAGAAGCTGCTTCCGCAGAAAGCTCAGAGAAAAAAGACAATTAAAAAAGACTTTTCCACAGTTCATGCTGTGGAAAAGTCTTTTTTTGTTCTCGAAGCAGAATAGACGTAAATCCGGCACAATTAGGCTTTGGTACTGATCAGAGCTTTATTCCCAAAAGATCGATGACAATTCCCGAGACTGTTCCAATGAGGAAAAGAAGAACAGCAATATTTATGTTTTCCTTTTTTTCAGGATTAACTCTGAAAAGAACTAACAGTCCGATCCCTGCACCGACCAGAAGACCTGACATCATTGTACCCAGGGTGATCATACCGCCGAGGTACAGTTCACTGATGATTACAGAAGCAGCACAGTTGGGTATAAGTCCAATGAGTCCTGCAAGGATATGACTTAAGACAGTGCTTGACTTTAGAAGATATGAAAGTCTTTCATGTCCGATGATCTCAATGATGGTGCCAAGGATAAGTGTAAGGATAAGAACAAAAACAAAGATGTGAATGGTGTGCACCAGAGCTGATTTCGCAATACCGAGAAGGCTGCCGTCCTCTTCATCTTCGCAGTGACAGTGCTCTTTTTCACACAGCGCTTCAATCCTCATCGGGTCATTGGCGGCCCTTCCTCTTGCTCTGTGGTGCGCATGTACAATAAGGTCAATGAGAAATCCGGCTATGATACCGATAAATGCTTTCATGATGAGAATTTTTATCATTGTATCCAGAGGAAAATGCTCTGAAATAAACAGTGGTATCATCTCATCTGAGGTTGAAAGGTAAATAGCAATAAGCGTTCCGAGTGTTATGACACGTCCGGCGTAAAGGTTTGACGCTGCAGCGGAAAAACCGCACTGTGGTACAATTCCTATGAGTCCTCCGATAAGAGGACCAAAATGTTCGGCCTTCTGAACAATTTTTTCAGTAGTTTCCCTGGTCCTGTGCTCCAGATACTCCATAACCAGATATGTGACAAACAGGAAGGGGAGTATTTTGACGGAGTCAATCAGGGCATCAAGGACAATTTCCAGAACGATTTCCATGAAACCTCCTTTTAGTGCTGATAAGTGGCAGAAAGAAATTTTTACAAAAAAAATTGGGTTGCTTTAAATACAACCCAATAGTTACTAAGATAAGAGCGGGTGATGGGAATCGAACCCACGTGTCCAGCTTGGAAGGCTGGTGTTCTACCATTGAACTACACCCGCAAACATCTGACAAGATGTTATTTTACTTAAGTTTTAGTGGAATGTCAAGTACTTTTATGATAAAATCTTGTTGGTTTTGGTTATCGGCAATTAAATTGGAAGAATGCCGGCAGCTTATTGATAAAAGAAAGGATATCACTATGTCAGAAGCTTCTTTACTACAGGTAAATGATTTATCGGTTTCAATTGATAATGAACTTCCTATACTTCACAATATCAATCTTGATATAAAGCCCGGCGAGACGCATGTGCTCATGGGGCCAAACGGTGCAGGAAAGTCCACCCTGGGATTTGCCCTTATGGGGAATCCTCACTACTGTGTGACCGGTGGAAACATCGTTTTTGACGGCGAGGATATCACAGATATTTCTGCAGATAAGAGATCGAAGGCAGGAATGTTTTTATCCTTCCAGAATCCTTATGAGGTTCCGGGAATCTCGCTCTCAAGCTTTATAAGAAATGCATATCATAATCAGACAGGAAAGCCGGTAAAGCTTCTTGCATTCCAAAAATCCTTAAGAGCTGCCATGGAGCTGTTGTCAATGGATGAGTCTTATGCTGACAGGGATCTGAATGTAGGTTTTTCCGGCGGTGAAAAAAAGAAGGCAGAGATTCTGCAGCTCCTTATGCTGGGACCTAAGTTTGCAATTCTTGACGAGACAGATTCAGGTCTTGATGTAGATGCAGTTCGCACAGTTTCAAAGGGCATTGAGGAGTATCAGAAGAAAAAGGACGGGGCACTGCTTATCATCACCCACAGCACCAAGATACTTGAATCCCTTCACGTTGATTATACCCATGTACTTGTAAAGGGCAGGATTGTCCACACCGGTGATGGTACTTTGGTGGATGAGATCAATGCAAACGGATTTGAAAAGTTTGTTAAAGAGGACTAAGGATGGGCGAAAACAAAAATGTTGTTGCGGATATAGACCGCAGCCTGTATGACTTTAAGGATGTAGAGAGTGAGAAGGACTTCTACAGACTTCAGGAGGGACTGACTAAGGAGACTGTTCTTAAAGTCTCTGAGGAAAAGAATGACCCTGACTGGATGAGAGACTTCAGACTTAAGTGTCTTGAGCTCTACAACAAAATAGATATTCCAAGCTGGGGACCAAGTATAGATGGTCTAGATATGGACAAGATTTCTTCATATGTCAGGCACAAGTCCGAAATGAAGGGAAAGTGGGAGGATGTTCCGGAGGATATAAAGAACACCTTTGAGCGTCTTGGTATTCCCCAGGCAGAGAGAGAGTCACTTGCGGGTGTCGGAGCCCAGTATGACTCAGAGCTTGTATATCACAATGTCAAGGATGAGGTGGCTGCGCAGGGTGTTGTCTATACAGATCTTGAGAGCGCCATAAGAGGCGAATATGCGGATATGATAAGGTCGCATTTTATGAAGCTTGTGCCGCCCACTGACCACAAGTTTGCTGCTCTTCACGGAGCAGTCTGGTCAGGTGGATCCTTTGTGTATGTTCCAAAGGGTGTAAAGGTTGATATTCCTCTGCAGTCATATTTCAGATTAAATGCAGCCGGAGCAGGTCAGTTTGAACACACTCTTATCATTGTGGATGAAGGGGCTGATCTTCATTTCATCGAAGGGTGTTCTGCTCCCAAGTACAATGTTGCAAATCTTCACGCCGGATGTGTTGAGCTCTATGTTGCAAAAAATGCAAGGCTTCGCTATTCGACCATTGAGAACTGGTCAAAGAACATGTACAACCTTAATACCAAGAGAGCAGTTGTCGAAGAAAACGGTATAATGGAGTGGGTTTCAGGATCCTTCGGATCTCACACGTCATATCTGTATCCCATGACTATACTTAAAGGTGATAACTCCAAGATGGAGTTTACCGGTATAACCTTTGCCGGAAAGGGACAGAATCTCGACACCGGCGCCAAGGTAGTACATATAGGCGAAAGAACATCCTCACATATCAGCACCAAGTCCATCTCAAAGGACGGCGGTATCGGAACCTACAGGAGCAGTGTGATCATCCAGAGCACGGCTAAAAAGGCAAAGGCTTCCGTATCATGTGATTCCCTGATGCTGGATTCCATATCCAGAGCAGATACGATCCCCGGAATGGACATCAGGACAAGCGACGCAGATGTGGGTCATGAGGCCAAGATAGGAAGGATAAGTGACGAGGCGATTTTCTATCTTATGTCCAGGGGAATCAGCGAGGAAGATGCCAAGGCAATGATTGTCAGTGGCTTTGCAAATCCTGTGTCGAAGGAGCTTCCGCTGGAATATGCGGTGGAGATGAACAATCTGATTAAGCTCGAGATGAGCGGAAATGGGTGATGAGAGGACTTTTCAATGGGTAAAGATTTGGATATGAAGGTAAATGTGCTGCCAGTCCTTACATACAATTTTTTGCATGTAAACGACAGCACGATTCGGGTAGATGATCCTGAAACAGTTGGTATCAAGGGCAAAAGACCAGATACCCTGCCCGAGGGTGTTTTACTTAATGAGAGCATCTCTTTTGAAAAAGCAGGAGAGATATTCAGGATAAACAAAGATAAAATATCAGGCAATAATTCAGAAATGGCCGGACCAAACGGCGATAACTCAAAAAGAGATTCAGATCAGGCGGTGAGGACAGGTATGGGGTGCGATATTGACAACCTCATGATAAGCCTGAATGTCCCCACAGATGTCTATACCGTCAAGGAAGGTGTGAAGGTAAAGACCCCGATCGTTTTGAAATATGATCTTGATGACGGAGAGCGCATTCTTTCAAGCCAGGTGATATGTGCGGAAAAGAATTCAGAGATCACAGTCATCATGACTTATGATTCTGATAAAAGCTCTCACGGCTTTTGCGGCATCAGCACAAGACTCTTTGCAATGGAGGGAGCACGGATAAACCTTATAAAGGTTCAGACCCTCGGTGACAGGTTTGTCCATTTTGATGATATAGGCGGTTTAGGGCTTGTTAACAGCAGTATAGATCTTGTCACACTTGAGCTTGGCGGATGCAGGGTTTACAGCAGTGCCTATATCTATCTGTCAGGAAAAGAGACTACTCTTTCAAGCAATATGGGATATCTTGTAAGAGGAGATCATTTCCTGGATATCAACTATGTTGCAGACCAGAGAGGAAGGAAGACAAATGCCGCCATGAATTTCAAGGGTGTGCTCATGGATAAAGCAGAAAAAACCTTCAGGGGAACTCTTGATTTTAAGGCCGGAAGCTCAGGGTCAGTAGGAGATGAGCAGGAGGATGCACTTCTTCTTGGCGAAGATGTGGTGAATCGTACAATGCCTGTGATACTCTGTCAGGAAGAGGATGTAGAGGGAAGGCACGGCGCGACAATAGGTCAGCTTTCAGACGAACTGCTCTTTTACATGCAGACCAGAGGCTTTGATGAACAGGAGGCAAAGAGAATCATGATAAAGGCAAGGCTTGAGAGCGTTGCCAGAATGATTCCGGATCCTGCTGTCATGCAGAAGACACAGTACTATATTCAGAATATTATTTGATTGAAAGGAATATAAATGAACAACGGCGCAGACTATCGCCAGGATTTTGACATACTTAAATCCGGAGAATACGTATATTTTGACAATGCTGCTACATCCCAGAGACCCAGACAGGTTCTTGAAGCTGTATCAGATTTTTACAGGACGGCCAACGCAAATCCTCTGAGGGGGCTCTATGACTGGAGTATGGCTGCTACGGAAGCATATGAAAATGCGAGAAAGAAAACAGCGGCATTTATCGGTGCTTTAAGCGCAGAGGAAATCATTTTTACAAGGAATACGACAGAGTCAATAAATCTGGTGGCCTACAGCTATGGTCTTAACAATGTTGAAGAGGGTGATGAGATTGTTATTACAGTCATGGAGCATCACAGCAATATGCTGCCCTGGCAGATGGTTGCTAAAAAGAAAGGTGCCAGTCTGATATATCTGGAGCCAGCAGAGGATGGCACCATCACTAAAGAGGAATACGTTTCAAAGATAACGAAGAAGACAAAGATAGTTGCGATCGGACATGTATCCAATGTATTCGGAGTGACAAATCCCGTTAAGGAAATCACGGCATATGCACATGAGATGGGAGCAGTGGTTGTGGTGGACGGAGCTCAGTCAACTCCTCATATGGCAGTTGACGTCAGGAAGCTTGGCTGTGACTTCTTTGCCTTTTCCGGACACAAGATGCTCTCTCCAATGGGAATCGGAGCTCTCTACGGAAGGAGAGAGCTTTTAGAGAACATGGAGCCCTTCCTGACAGGCGGAGAGATGATCGAATATGTCACAAGGACTGAAGCCACTTATGCAGAGCTTCCGCACAAATTCGAGGCCGGAACCGTGAATGCAGGTGATGCAGTTGGACTTTCAGCCGCCATAGATTATATAACAAATGTTGGGTTTGATGAGATCATACGTCGTGAAGAACATCTTACCACCCTTCTCATGGAGGGAATGAATAAACTGCCGTATATAAAGATATTTGGATCAGAGGATCCAAAGAAGCACTGCGGAATAGTGACATTTATCATGGATGGGGTACATCCGCATGACATGGCATCAGTATTAAATGATGACAATATATGCATAAGGGCAGGTCATCACTGCGCACAGCCTCTGATGCAGTTTATAGGGGCAGGGTCAACAGCCAGAGCCAGCGTGTATTTTTACAATACTGAGAGAGAGGTCGAGATTTTCCTCGACAGGCTATCAAAGGTTAGGGAGGTTATGGGATATGGAGCTTAAACAGCTTTACAGAGAAATAGTAAATGAACACAATCTTCATCCTGTCCACAAAAAGAAGATTGAAAACCCTGATCTGGTTCTTCGCGGCGTAAACCCAAGCTGCGGAGATGATATAACTCTCAGTTTAAAGCTTGAGAACGGAATAATCACAGATGGAGGCTATGAGGGTTCGGGCTGTGCGATCTCCCAGGCGTCTGTTGACATGATGGTCGATCAGATTGTAGGAAAGAACAAGGAAGAGGCAATAAGGCTTGCAGGTACCTTTATGGGAATGATAAAGGGCGAGATCACCGATGAAGAATGCCTTGAAGAGCTTGATGAGGCAGCAGCACTCCAGGATGTGGCGCACATGCCGGCAAGAGTTAAATGTGCGGTACTTGGATGGCACACGATGCAGGAGATGCTTGAGCACCCGGAGAAGGCAGGGGAGATCCGGCAACAAAATTGAAACAAAAGTAAAACCGTGATGAACAGCAATGTTTATCACGGTTTTTTCATCGAGGAAAATGTGAACTTCAATGTTAAGTGAAGTGTAGTGGGATTTCAGGTTCAGAACAGAGAGGAAAATCCGGGTAAAATAAAAGTACCGCCCCCATAGGATATACCTACGAAAACAGTACTCGGCATGCGCTGCCAGGGTCTCGAACCCTGGACAACCTGATTAAGAGTCAGGTGCTCTACCAACTGAGCTAGCAGCGCATTTCTATTTGATTATATCTTAACGACAAGTGATATGTTACTACTATGCAAAAGAAATTGCAAGCACTTTTTAAAAAAAAATTTAAAAATTTTATAATAGGCCCTCTGAATCTGTTCCAACACGTTGTCTTTTATGTTATTTTATATGGTGTGAATAACTACGAAAACGGGGAATTATAATGATTTTTGACACTCATGCTCATTATGACGACGAGCAGTTTGATACAGACAGAAATGAGCTCTTATTGTCAATGAAGGACAATGGAATAGGGAATATAGTCAATGTGGGAGCTAATATGGCTTCTTCGGCAAGGTCGATCGGGCTCTCAAGGCAGTACGATTTTATATATGCTGCAGTAGGTGTTCATCCAAGTGACAGCTTGGAGCTTACTGATGACAGGCTAAGCGAGCTGAGGGAGATGAGCAGTGATCCCAAATGTGTAGCTATCGGGGAGATCGGACTTGATTATTACTGGCCTGAGCCTGACAGGGAGATTCAAAAGGTCTGGTTCAGAAAACAGCTCCGTCTTGCCAGAGAGGTAAAGCTTCCTGTGATAATCCACTCAAGGGATGCAGCACTTGATACTGTTACGATTCTGAAGGAAGAAGGGGCAGAAGATATCGGAGGAGTTGTCCACTGCTTTTCATACTCCAAGGAAGTTGCGCTTGAATGTGTAGGGATGGGCTTCTATATCGGAATCGGTGGCGTTCTGACGTTTAAGAATGCCAGAAGGCTGGTTGAGGCTGCAGAAGTACTTCCGCTGGAAAAAATTATCCTTGAGACGGACTGCCCATACCTTTCTCCGGTACCATTCAGAGGAAAGAGGAACAGCTCCTTAAACCTTGTGTATGTAGTTGAAAAGCTGGCAGAAATAAAGGGTGTATCTGCAGAAGAAATAATAGATGTAACAGAGAAAAACGCAAGACTCATGTACAGGCTGGATAAGTCTTAAGGGGGTTATCCGCAGTATACCTGTGGGAAATACCTTTTTTTGCATATAGAAGGTCTGTGCAGATCTGACAAACAGATACTGTATATGGGCAGACGCCGATTTAAAAACATATCTGAGAGGTTTTTATGGCATATCTTGGAAACAGTGCAAGAACCAAAGAGATCCTTGCAAAATATAATATGAGTGCCAAAAAGAAATTCGGACAGAATTTTCTCATAGATGACAGGATTCTTGGAGGCATCATCGATGCGGCAGGCATAACAGAAGATGACTGCGTGCTGGAGATAGGTCCCGGGATAGGGACACTGACCCAGTACCTTGCAGAGAGTGCGGGGAAGGTTGTAAGCGTGGAGATCGATTCATCTCTTTTGCCCGTGCTGGATGAAACGCTGTCAGGTTACGGAAATGTCACGGTCATAAACAAGGATGTGCTCAAGGTGGATATAGACAGCATTGTATCCGGATACAACAGTGGAAGACCGGTCAAGGTCGTGGCAAATCTGCCCTACTATATCACCACACCGATCATCATGAAGCTTTTTGAGAGCGGTGCAAAAATTGAGTCCGTCACTGTAATGGTCCAGAAAGAGGTTGCAGACAGGATGGCAGCAGCTCCGGGGAGCAAGGACTACGGGTCATTGTCTCTTGCAGTATCATATTACGCTAAGGCCGAAAAGGTCATGGATGTACCACCCGGAAGCTTTATTCCACAGCCAAAGGTTGGTTCTGCGGTGGTTAGACTTATAAGATATGACAGGCCTCCGGTTACAGCAGCAGATGAAAAATATATGTTTGAGATAATACGGCAGGCATTCAATCAAAGGAGAAAGACAATAGCCAACTGTCTTGCAAACAACCCGTCTCTCGGACTTACCAGACAACAGGTGTGCGACGGGCTTTATAAGATGGGAATTGATGATAAGGCAAGGGGTGAAACCCTTAGTCTTTCGCAGTTTGCCGAGCTTTCCGATATTTTACAAAGCAGGGACGCTATGATAAACTAACTACTAGATATAGTAGCAATAGCACCAAAGAGGTGGAGATTTTGGATAAAGTCGAATATAAAATTCGAGCCGATGAAATAAAGGCTTTGATTGGGGAAGGCAGATTTGCCGAAGCAGTTAATATAGCTGATACCATAGATTGGAAGCGTGTGAAGAGCGTTTCGATGCTGTGTACCATAAGTGACCTGTACAAGCTAAACAGGCGTTTTCAGGAGAGTAAGGATATCCTCCTGATGGCCTATGACAGACATCCAACAGGTCGCCTTATTGTGTATTCTCTTTGTGAGCTCTCCATTAAGATGGGTGAATTCGTTCAGGCGGTTGAGTATTACAAGGAATTTGTGAGGATCGCACCGCGTGATACCAGCAGATATATCCTGCAGTACAAGCTGTACGAGGCACAGGAAGTCAGCCTCGAGGAGCGCATAGCTGTACTTGAGGAATTCAAAAAGCATGATTACAGGGAGAGATGGGCATATGAGCTTGCCTATCTTTATCACAGGGTGGGTCTTACAACTGAGTGCATAGAGGAATGTGATGAGATTTTCCTGTGGTTTGGAGATGGAAGATATGTAATGAAGGCACTTGAGCTGAAAGCGCTTCATGAGCCTCTTTCTCCCCAGCAGCAGGACAGATATGTCAGATACAAGCAGAGCCATGGTGGAGTTTTTGACGCTTCCATCGTCAATGAGAAGGATGAAGTCGGCAAGGACGAGACGAGGACCGTGGAGATTAAGCAGCCCACAAAGGAAATGCCGCGTGTCACTGACAAGATGATCGAGGACTATAACAGTGGCAGAACCTACGAACAGGAGGAAGAGGCAGAAAGAACCAGGGAATTTGTTCCGGGAGACATTGAAAAAGCTGTTGCCCTGACCAGGGATAAACAGCCTGTATCCGAGACAAAGACTGATGCAAATGTGCAGCAGACCAGGGATTATGATGAGATAGTTTATCCTCACATAAGTGAGATAAAAGCACCTGCTTTTGACGTAAGCAAATACAATACTTTAAACCTCCAGGAATCTCTCAAGGAGAGCCTTAAGGAGGTTATTGGTGATGACACAAAGGATATGAATACAGCTTCCCTGGAGACCAGAGAAATTGCACCTGAGGGTCTTGCACCTATCACAGAAGAAATATTTGAGGATACCGAAGCGGTAGTTCCGGAAAACACCGGTACAGAAACATTTTTCGATCAGACATCAGACTTTAAGGAGCTTCGGCCGGAGTATGATGACTATCCTTCAGACAATACAGATGCCTATGATGATATCGATGATGATCACTCAAAAGAGGTGACGGCAAAGATACCGCTTGAAGGCATTAAGAATAAAAGCGTCGATGAGGTATTCTTTGATACTTCACCAAGGATGGGTATTGAGATAAAGTATAGCGAAAAAGGTCCGATACTGGGTGAAGAAAAAAAGGTTGCGAGGGACGAAAGAAAGCATCAGGACAAAGAGGAATATTTAAGTGACGACCTTCCTTTAGAGGAAGAGAACATTCCTGAGGAAGAATTTTTCGAGGAGGATGACCTTCCTTTAGAGGAAGAGGACATCCCTGAAGAAGAGTATTACGAGGAGGACGAACCCTCCGCTTCGCCAGATGCAGTTCCAAGGAAGGATTATTACAAGGACGAAGAAGCCTTTGATGACGAAAATGATATTCCTGAAGAAGAGTATTATGAAGAGGAATACCTTCCGGAAGAAAATCCTCCGCAGAATAATAAGCCAATAAGGGCTGCTCAAGATGAGAATCTGTCAAGGAAAGAGTATTATGAAGAGGATGAGTATCTTCCTGATGATGAGTCCGCTGATAGAGTGGAAATTGCTGAGGATGAGTCTGTAGATACAGGGAGAATGGCTGATGACGAGCCTGTAGATACAGGGGAAATTGACGAGGATGAGCCTGTATATGAAAAGCCCTCAAAGAAGAGCCTTCTTGAGGATGAGGTACCGGGTGCTGTGATCCATCCCAATTCCAACTATCAGATGCACAACCACTTTGAGAGTATGCTCACTCAGGAATCAGACGGACAGATCACTCTGGCCGTTGAGCCGGAGCCGGAAGTTGAAAAACAGATAACCGGGCAGATAAGTATTGCGGAATATCTGGAAAACTGGGAGAAATACAAGAGGGACCAGCAGCAAAAGCAGCTTGAGAGCGTCAAGCAGAGAGTTGCCGATGAGACCGGCGACATGTTTGCTGACTTCGAAGAGAAGACCAGGGAAGGTCTTCAGGAGAGAATAGAAAAAGCAATAAACAATGCAATCAAGAAGGAGCGTGAGGAGAAGTATTCCGGAAGAGGCGACTGGAGCGTAACGAGGGAAGATGTGATAAACGCTGCTATTGAAAGCGCAGTCAATGCTCCTTCAAAGGATGAAGAAGAGGAAGCACATCAGCCGATTGAAGCTGAGACAAAAACACAGGTGACGAATGTCGAAGCATCAGAAGAAGGTGCTGAAGATAATGAGAAGTTGCAGGAAAAAGCCGTTGATCAGGTCAGCGCTTCAAAGACAGCACAGGATGAAAATTCCGGTACTTCAACAGGCAACACCGGTAATGAATCTGTTTCGAATGATGGAGGAGCTGATAAAGCACAGGCTTCTTCTGAGAGCAGAAAAGCGCCGAAGACAGAATCTGAGAATAAGGATATTTCTAAAAAATCAGAGGAAAAAAAGAAGGCACAGCATATTGGAAACAGGGAGATTGAAGAGCGTGTAAGGAGTATGACACCTGAGGAGAAAGAGCTCTTCGGTCCCTATATCCATCACAAAAAGTCGAGAAGACAGATAATAAATGCCATTGACAACCTGAGTATGGATGCTTATTCCGGCAATGCAATTGTTACAGGAGAAGAGGGCGCGGGAACAGTCAATCTTGCGAAGGGACTTATAAAAGCCATGCAGGCCCAGGATGCAAACTTCAATGGCAAGGTTGCAAAGATAACGGCAAATACACTAAACAAGAAGAGCACATCCGGTATATTTGACAAGCTGACAAACGGAGCACTCATTATACAGAGGGCTGCAGATCTGGATGATGATACTGTAAGTGAAGTCCTGAAGATACTTCAGAATGAGAACAAGGGTCTTGTTCTTGTCATGGAGGATACAAGGGAAGATATGGACAGATTCCTTGAAAGGAATCCTGCTCTTAAGCAAAGCTTCAACGTCAGGGTAGATATTGAGGCACTTGACGACGATTCGCTTGTGGCATATGCAAGGCAGTATGCGCTTGAAAAGGAATTTGCAATAGACAACCTCGGCATTCTTGCACTTCACACCAGGATAAGCGAGAGGCAGACACTGGACCATGATGTAACTGTTTCAGAGGTCAAAGACATAGTCGATGATGCTATTTATTTTGCGACGAAGAGAAATCTTGGTCATTTTGTTGACCTTTTGGTCAATAAAAGGTACGATGAGAATGACATGATTATTCTAAGAGAAAAAGATTTCATGCATGACTAAAAGAATCAGGAGATAAGAATGAGCCAAAAAGTATTTATTTCAGAAGACGACGAGTATCTATTTGGTCAGGGAACTCATTATGAGATATATGAGAAGCTTGGCGCTCATCCTTCAGAGGAAAAGGGAAAGAAGGGATTCTTCTTTGCCGTATGGGCACCTAACGCTGCTGATGTACACGTAGTGGGTGATTTCAACGGATGGGATGAAAATGCCCACCAGATGACAAGGACAAAGACAGGAAATATCTGGACCTTATTCATACCGGGTATCGGTGTCGGAGTTCTTTACAAGTACCTTATCACCACGCAGGACGGAAGGAAGCTCTACAAGGCAGATCCTTATGCAAACTATGCAGAGCTGCGTCCGGGAAATGCTTCAAGAACCACGGATCTTTCAGGCTTCAAGTGGTCTGACAAGGCATGGTACGACGGATTAAAGGGCAAGGAAATGAAGCGCATGCCCATTGCTATCTATGAGTGCCATATAGGATCATGGATGAAACATCCGGATGGAACTGAAGATGGATTTTATACCTACAGACAGTTTGCTGACAGGATCGTAGAGTACTTGAAGGAGATGAAGTATACACACATCGAGCTCATAGGTATTGCTGAGCATCCTTTTGACGGTTCCTGGGGATATCAGGTTACAGGATATTATGCTCCCACATCAAGATATGGAGAGCCTACCGACTTTATGTATCTTGTAAATGAGCTTCACAAGAATGGTATCGGTGTTATCCTTGACTGGGTACCTGCTCACTTCTGTCCCGACGAATTCGGTCTTTCAACCTTTGACGGAACATGCATCTATGAGCATCCGGACCCAAGGAAGGGAGAGCATCCTGACTGGGGAACCAAGATCTTCAACCTCGAAAAGCCGGAGGTAAAGGACTTCCTCATTGCAAATGCGCTTTTCTGGATCCGTCAGTTCCATGTGGACGGACTTAGGGTTGATGCTGTTGCATCCATGCTCTATCTTGACTATGGCAAGCGCGACGGTCAGTGGGTTCCCAACAAGTACGGCGATAACAAGAACCTTGATGCTATTGAATTCTTCAAGCATTTCAACAGTGTCGTAAGAGGAACATATCCACAGGTTCTCACAATAGCAGAAGAGTCAACAGCCTGGCCGAAGGTAACAGCTCCTCCGGAGGAGGATGGTCTTGGCTTTGCCTTCAAGTGGAATATGGGATGGATGCATGACTTCTGTGAGTACATGAAGCTGGATCCATACTTCAGACAGGGTGCACATTACATGATGACCTTCGCAATGAGCTACAACAGTGCGGAGAATTACATTCTTCCTCTCTCCCACGATGAGGTTGTTCACTTAAAGTGCTCTATGGTTGAGAAGATGCCGGGATATAAGATTGACAAGTATGCCAATCTCAGGGTGGGATACACCTTTATGTTTGGCCATTCAGGCAAGAAGCTTCTGTTCATGGGCCAGGATTTTGGCCAGGAGCGTGAGTGGAGTGAAAAGAGGGAGCTTGACTGGTTCCTGCTTGCAGAGCCTCTGAACAGGGGAATGAAGGAATATGTCGGACAGCTTCTTGAGCTGTACAGAAAGTATCCTGCTCTGTATGAGGTCGATGATGACTGGGGCGGCTTTGAGTGGATCAATGCCGATGACAAGGAACGCAGTACATACAGCTTCTACAGAAGAGCCTCAAACGGAAAGGACAACATTCTCTTTGTACTTAACATGACACCCATGGAGAGAAAGAACTTCATGGTAGGTGTACCATATTCCGGAGTATATACGAATCTTCTCGACAGTGCCAAGGAGTGCTTCGGCGGAAACGGAAGCAATGTGCCGGAGAAGATCAAGGCTGTCAAGGGTCTGTGTGATTATCAGGATTACAGCATCGAATTTGATCTGCCACCTTACGGAGCAGAGGTATTCCTGTTCCAGACCAAGGAAGATAAGGATAAGCCGGCTAAGAAGAACCCTTTAAAGAAGGTATTTGGCAAGAAAGAAGACTAAAAAATACTGAAACTAAAGAAATAGTTTTTATGAGCCGAAATAAGAGGTGATGGACATATGTCCATCACCTTTTTTCCTGTGTTTTTTTGATTAGTGAGGATTAGAATGGGCATAAATTTTCAGACGATAACCGGACAGAAGAACAGAAATGAAGGAATTGTACCACAGATGGAAACATACGAAAGACCCATGGGAAAGACGCAGGGGACCGGCAGTGTTAAAAAGTCAGGGTACAGCCTTGAGCTCGATCCGGGCAGGATGAGCGATAATCTTTATTCCGGACATACAAGGAGTCTTGAGGACATATCATCCATGGCCGGGGATACGGATGTAAAGCTGCAGCACAACTATATGGCTCTTATGTCAAATACCATGTCCGAGGAAGATTATAAAAAGGCTATGGAAGATGGGTTTGACTTAAAGGATATGAATCCTGATGAGACAGTGAGCATTGTTGATAAAATAAAGGGTGTTCTTCTTACTTCAGGAGTTGAGGTTGTTGGATACAATGATGATATCAGTGTGGACAAACTGAAAAAGATCACCGGAAGTGAGGCAGCAGCCAACGCGATCAAGGACAGCTTCAGCGAAAATGATATACCCGTTACGCCTCAGAATGTAAAAGAGGCAAAGACAGCCCTGGACCAGATTGCCGAGATTGAATCCCTAAGTGACGGGGCAATAAAGTTCATGGTTGAAAATGACATGGAGCCCACCATTGGCAATCTGTACCTTTCATCACACAGTACGAACGGGATGAATATGATGGGAAGGGGCTTCTATGCCCAGGATTCAAAGGGGTATTATGCTCAGAAGGCAGAAGATGTCGATCTTGAGCAGCTTTCACCGCAGATAGACAGGGTGATAGATGAGGCCGGACTTGATAAAAATGATGAGAAGATAAGAGATAATGCAAGGTGGATCATTACAGAGGGAATACCACTGACAGATAAGACACTCAGAAAAGTCACGGAGCTTAAAGCTATTGAATTTCCTGTTTCTTTAGAGGACGCAGGCAGGGCGGTGGCGTCGGCCCTTGTTGATGGGAAAAAGGCTTCTGACGGAAACGTTGCCACCAAAGAGTCAGTTATACGCAGGGCAGAGGAGCTGGTCGAAAAAGTAAGTGAGATAAATGACAAGGATCTGTCCGGGGTAATGGAAGACGGCAAAGAGCTCAATATTCGAAATCTCTGGAATGAGCATGAATCATCTAAGGGCCGTGCAGATACTCCTAATGAGGCATCAAAGGCAATTGCCTCTGATATGGCAGATGCATCAGGTTCTGATCGAAGCATCCAGCCTGAAAGTGACAGAAAGCTTGTTGCAGCAAGGCTTCAGCTTGAGGAAGTCAGGCTGCGGATGAGCTTTGATGCAAACAAGAGACTGCTTGACAGCGGTTTTGAAATAGATACTGCTCCAATGGAGGAGCTGATTGGGAGGCTTAAGAAGGTTTTGTCCCGCATTGATGATGAGACGGCAGGAGATATCATAGATGAAGTGACAGGGGTTGGTCCTTCAAATGCTAACCGGGTTTTTGAGTTCACTTTATCAAGAATAGATATTATTAAAAATGCGCCGGCACCACTTGTGGGAGAGCTGGATACAGAGCTGGAGAGCAGGAGCCTTCTTTCCATAAGCAAAAAGGCCGAGGATATGACAGCAAGGTTCAGGCAGGCAGGCCGGGACTACGAGAAGCTTATGACGGCACCAAGAGCTGATCTTGGCGACAGTATAAAAAAGGCTTTCAGAAATATTGATGATATATTGAAAGACCTGGGGGAGGAATTAAATGACGAGAACAGGCGTGTCATCAGGATTCTCGGCCACAACAGCATGGAGATAAGCAAAGAGAACATTGAGAGGGTCAGAAGCTTTGATGAAAAGCTGCAGTCGACCATAGGAAGACTAAAGCCGGGAGCCGTATTCGAGCTTATCAGAGAGGGAAAGAACCCTCTGTCCATGACTATAGATGAGCTTTCGCAGAATCTTGACAGAGGGCAGGATTCTGACAGCAGTAAAAGGGGAAAGAGCGAAGAGAGATATGCAAGATTCCTCTATAAGCTTGAACATAAAGGGGATATAACAGAGGAGGAGAGAAAATCCTTTATTGGTATTTACAGGCTCTTTAATACCCTGAGATCCACAGATTACCAGGCTATAGGATCGCTCCTTGAGACCGGCCGGAGTATGACTGTCGGAAATCTGCTGGATGCCACAAGGAATATGAAGGCTAAGCGGCGGGGAATGGATTATACGATCGATGATGACTTTGGCGGAATTTCACTTTCTGACAAAAAGACCGGTGAAAAGATAGATGAGCAGGTAAGCTCTGCCTTCAGATATTACCGGGCAAAGGCAGAGGAAGTATACGAAAACCTTTCGCCTGAAAAGTTAAAACAGGCAAATCCCGGAAATGACACTCTTTTGCCAAAGCTTGCAGATGACCTTAAGAGGGCAGAGGAAGATCAGGAGCTTGACAGAGCATATGTAAGGGAACAGGTTGAGAGCATAAGGCAGACCATGTCGGGAAAAGCTGCCGAAACAGCCGCAAGGGATTTAAAGGCTGCGGACATCGCCGTGACCTACAATAATGTTGAGGCAGCAATATCCGAGAAGAGAGACCGGCGTTACGGTCGTATATGGGACAGGCTCAAGGACTTTAAGGAGGTGCCTGACCTTAAAGAAAAGCTGTCGGACGATGATTATCAGAATGAGTATCTTAAGATTATGGACGATGTGTCCGATAAACTATCTGAAGAGCTAATGACCGGCGATGATAAATATATTGATGTCAGAGCAATATCTCTTTTGCAGAAGCAGATCTCAGTGATGGGAAGGGGTGCTGAAAATGGCAGTTTTGAAGTGCCTGTGGAGATAGATGGTCAGGTTGTCTCCATGAATGTCACGCTGAAAAGTGATGCGGGATCAGATTCAAGGATGGATGCCAGTGTTTGGACCGATGAATACGGACTTCTTACAGCATCCCTGACTGCCGGTGATGGTCAGGTCAGGGGAATGCTGATGGCGACAAGAGGAAGGACAAGCGAGGGGTCTGAATATCTGGATAAGGTTAGGGAAAACCTGTGTGAAAGACTTTCAAATATGGCGGAAGGGATAGAAGCAAAGAGCGAAAATATCTCAATCCTGTTCAATGCACAGGTTCAGCCTTCTTCGATGAGAGGGGAAGAGGCTATTGCCACGGAAGGCAGAAAAATCGAACAAACTAAAACAAAGACACTTCTGACAATGGCAAAGGCTTTTATTGAAGCCCTGTAATGTTGATGGGCCGTGAAGAATCGAGGTAGGCATGAAAGTAAACTGTAATGTATCCGCAATGATCGCAAACAATGCACTTACGCGCAATGACAATCTTCTCTCTGAGTCTTTGAAAAGACTCTCAAGTGGTCTGAAGATCGCAAATGCAAAGGACAATCCTTCGGGACTTGCGATGTCAAGAAGAATGAATGCCCAGATTGAGGGACTTTCTGTGGCAAATGATACCTCAAATGATGCTATTTCCATAGTTCAGGTGGCAGATGGGAGCCTTGCAGAGATACATGATGTCCTGCAGAGGATGAACGAGCTTGCAATAAAGGCAGCAAACGGAACTCTGATTGATGAGGACAGGGCTACAATACAGGCTGAAGTTTCACAGCTGAAGCAGGAAATTGAAAGAATGGCCAATACCACACAGTTCAATGGACAGAACATCCTGGACGGTTCCTTTGATCTCAAGGGATATGCCACAGTTGGAACCGCAGATACGGGAAAGACTGATCCGGATGTAACTCTTTTGTCCTATTCCGATAATATTTCCAGCGGAAGATATGAGATTTCCGGCATTGACGTGACCTATGAAAACACAACGGGACCGAACGGGGATGACAGAAAAGAAATCAAATTGAACAGTGAAAATGTTCAGATAAAGAGAATTCTTGAGAGTGGAAGCCGGGTTTCATATATGGACGGAGCAAGTGCGACGGTAAGAGAGGACATACTGGTGCTTACCGATGCTACCGGAAAGAAGATAGAGCTTCAGATCGACAAGAGTCTTGGTGGCGATACGGTTTCACTTGAGCTAACCGGCCTTGGCCCTATGACAATGCAGATCGGTGCCAATGAAGGTCAGACGTTAGATATACGTATCGAGCAGATTTCACTTACAACACTTGGGATATATAATGTTGATGTGTCCACACAGTCAAGGACCGGCAACTGTATCGGAGCTCAGGAGAGCATAGAATCAATAAAGAATGCAATTACAAGGATCAGTGATATAAGATCGAGGCTTGGAGCGTACCAGAACAGACTGGAGCACACAGTTAAGAGTCTTGATGTGACTGAGGAAAACATGACAGCTGCTTACTCACGGATTATGGACGTGGACATGGCAGAGGAGATGACAACCTATTCAACACAGCAGGTTCTCTCCCAGGCAGGAATTTCAATGATGGCACAGGCCAATGAGAGACCTTCACAGGTTCTGCAGCTGCTTCAGTAAAACAGATAGGAGCCTGTTACTGTTGGCGCATTTCTTTTGGACGCTTACGATATCCGTCTAAGGCAGGAATAAATCAGATTTAAACTGTCATTCAGAGGAGATTTTATATGACACTTGAAAAAAAGCAGGAATTTACATTGAAAATATCCCAGGCAAACAAGACGCAGATGATAACCATAATCTACGAGATAGTCATAGATTATCTGGAGAGTGCTATAAAAGAGATTGAGGACAAGAGAGAGGATGATGCTCAAAGGAGCCTTGTCTGCGCTCAAAAGGGCATTGATGAACTCATCCACTCAGTCAACACAGGGTATGAGCTTGGGAAGAATCTTTTGCAGATATACATTTTTTCAAAAAAGGAGCTGACAGCTGCGGGAGCCTGTTCGTCTGTCAGAAGGATAAGAAAGGTGCTGAAAAACTTCCAGGCCCTGTGCGGTGCATACAGAGAGCTCGAAAAGTATGACAACAGCGGAACCGTCATGGGAAACGCCCAGAAGGTCTACAGCGGTCTCACCTATGGAAGAAACAGCATGAATGTTGATTTTTCAAGCTATGCCTCTAACAGAGGGTTCAGAGCTTAAGAAAATCTTAAGATATTAATTTTTTGGCAAATCTGTTACAAATTACAGACAACTTACAAATGTAATTACGCGGATGAATGGGAGAAGCACTGTTTTTATGCACCCATTTCATCCGCTTTTTCGTGTTTTAACGAAAAAAAGTTGCAGCAAAACCTATAACCGCAAGAATCTTAATTTCCTGAAAATGCCGAAAAATAGGGGTTTACAAAGATAATCGAAAGTGATAAATTTTCTTTCGCGAGCTCGAAGCAAGAAAAAGAAAGGAGCGATTAACATTTTTATTATTTTAATAACGTTTTTGACAGTTGCGGTTTTTACCGATCTGCTTAAAGACAAGATCTACAATTTCTGGGTAGTCCCTGGATTTGTTACCGGGTTAGCAGAATCCTACTTACAGGGGCCGGAAAGATTTACAGGTTCATTACAGGCTGTGGGAGCAGCGCTTATAATTCTTCTCCCGATCTATTTCATAAAGGGTATCGCAGCCGGCGATATAAAGCTTTTCGTATCGGCAGCATCATTTCTTACAATGCAGGAGACTATCACCTGTATCCTGATTTCATTCCTGATCGCAGGAGTCATTTCAGTCGCGGTCATAATTCTCAAGAGAAATAAACAAAAGACGATCCATTTTGCGGTTCCGGTTCTTGCCAGTGTTTTGTTTTTGCTGGGAGGTGCGTTATGATGAGACAGTTTTTTGTGATCTATGACGAGAACAGAGTCTATTGTGAACGCCTATGCGAATATCTGAGAAATAATCTGAAGCTGTCATTTGAAATCTGCGCATTTACAAGGAGTCTGAGTCTTTTGGAGTTTTCCGAAAAAAATGAGATATCGCTCCTTATCATGTCACAGTCCGGCGCTAATGAGCTGATAAATGAGAAGACAAAACCGATGTGGAAGAACATAGTGATCCTTGGTGAGAACGGGCAGGAAGAAATAAGCTGTGACAGTGAAACACAGAGCGAAAATAACATTCTGCATATATGCAAATATCTCCCCGCATCTGAAATATTAAAGAAGGTGCTTGGCTTTATCTACAAAAGAGCGGAGGACTTTTCCGGGATCGGTATAATGGGTGAAAAGTCAGACTGCAGCATTATAGGGTTTTACACACCTATTTCAAGAAGCGGGCAGACCACGCTGGCAGTCAGAATGGGAGAGAAGCTTTCAAGAAAGGGAAAGAGTATAGTGCTAAGTCTGGAGAGCTATTCTGCGATCGGAAGCATGTTTCCCGATGAAGCTCCGGATGACATCACCGATCTTCTGTATTATCTTGACTGTGAGAACGACAGGTTCTGTATTTATCTGGAAAAGATAAAGAGGACCAGAAACGGACTTGACTTCGTGGTTCCTGCAAAGACTGCGATGCAGATTAAGGAGATCAGCTATGACAGGCTGAAGGAGCTGATCACGCATCTGTCAGAGGATGCGGGTTATGAGTACATTTTACTTGACCTAAAGGACTATCCGGACGGATTTTACGATATCCTTTCTATGTGCGATGTGGTCTATACAATAAACAGGAACAATTCGGCAGATCACTACCGTATCGGAAGATTCAACATCGCACTTTCAGAGAACGGATATGACAGGGTTATTGCCAAGACGGTGAAATTTCTTTTACCTGATAACAGAAATCCAAAAAATTATGACAGATTCGTGGATGCTCTGATATCGGAGGGGTTGGAGGTGAAGAGCCTTGGAGCCTAAGAACCTGGAACTGGCAAGATCGATCAGGGAAGAAGTAGTAAGTAGTTTTGACTATTCCAGGGACATCTCAGACAAGGAGATGTATGAGCTCATCGACAAGGTGATATCGGAAAAGCTAAGGCACATTGCGGTTACCATAGAGACGAGAAAAAGTCTTCGCAATCAGGTCTTTCACTCCATAAGAAAGCTGGATGTCCTGCAGCAGCTGATAGATGATCCGGGTATAACGGAGATAATGATCAACGGGACAGATAACATATTTATCGAAAGAAACGGATCGCTGCAAAAATCAGAGTTTTCATTTGAAAACAGGCAAAAACTTGAGGATGTGGTTCAGCAGATTGTTTCAAGCTGCAACAGAGTAGTCAATGAGGCATCTCCCATCGTGGATGCCAGACTTGAAAACGGAGCCAGGGTAAATGTGGTACTGCCGCCTATAGCACTCAATGGACCGATCGTGACAATAAGAAGATTTCCGGATGAGCCGATAACAATGAAGAGGCTCATTGAGCTGGGATCAATATCAGAATATCTTAAAAGTTATATCGAAGTTCTTGTAAAGTCAGGATATAACATCTTTATTTCCGGGGGAACAGGTTCGGGTAAGACGACCTTTCTAAATGCCCTTTCGGATTTTATTCCAAAAGACCAGAGACTGATAAGCATTGAGGATAATGCGGAGCTGCAGATACGAGGCGTTCCAAACCTTGTAAGGATGGAGGCAAGAAATGCCAATGTCGAGGGCTGCAGACCTATAAGCATAAGGGATCTGATAAAGTCGTCACTGCGAATGCGTCCCGACTGGATTGTAGTCGGTGAGGTCAGAGGAGATGAGTGCGTTGATATGCTCCAGGCTATGAATACCGGGCATATGGCTTTAAGTACAGGCCACTCCAACAGCGCAGAGGATATGCTGTCCCGTATCGAGACCATGGTGCTGATGGGAATGGAAATCCCTCTTCCGGCTGTCAGGGGGCAGATTGCATCCGGCATAGACATAGTTGTACATCTCGGAAGGCTCAGAGACAGGACAAGAAAGGTTTTGGAAATATGTGAGCTTTTAAAGGAGCTGGATCCCGTGACCGGGAGAATAAGGACGAACACGCTGTTTAAGTTTCAGGAGACGGGGGTGAGTGAGGATGGGAGGATAATAGGAGAATGGAGGAAAGAAGGTGAACTTAAAGCAACTGAAAAGCTTATGGCAGCAGGCCTTGAGCTTCCATCCGGGGGTTGATGATATTCCGATCCTGCTGCAGGGAATAGTGATAGCTCTTGCCTTCGGAAGACTGTTCTATGACTCATGGATAGCTGTGGGGCTCTTTCTTCCGGTCATACTGCCATGGTTTGTCTATCAGAAAAGACGGCAGCAGGAGAGAATGAGAAGGCTTTTGGGAATACAGTTCAGGGATGCAATAAGCTCAGTGCTGACAAATCTGAAGGCAGGTTATTCCCCGGAAAATGCATTCATGGAGGCAGAGCATGACATGGAGCTGTTATATGGGAAAAGGAGTCCGATATATCTACAGCTTTCAAAGATCAGAAAGGGCATAAAGAACAATATACCGCTTGAAAAGCTTCTGCTAAAGCTTGGGAATGAGAGCAGAAATCAGGATATAGCTGATTTTGCCGAAGTATTTGCTGTTGCAAAAAGAAGCGGCGGCAATATGACAAATATCATTCAGAGAACAATAGCAGTAATATCCCAGAAGATGGATGTTGAAAAAGAAATCGATGTGCTGATCAGCGCAAAGAGAACGGAAGCCAGGATAATGAACATGGTGCCGTTTTTCATAATAGGTTATATAAGTATGACCAGTCCGGGGTTTTTCTCCCCACTGTATCACAATGTTTTCGGAATAGTTGTAATGACGGTCTGCATGGGATGCTATGCAGGAGCATATCTTCTGTCGGAAAGGATAGTGAACATCAATGTATAAGATGGTGATTATTTATTTGCTCTTTCCGGCGGCCATGGTTGTACTTGCCATAGTGTCAAAAAATGAGGCACTGCCTTCCGGAATTGAAGAGACGGGAATAAGCAGGATTTTTTTGAAGATATCCATGTGGATCTACTTAAGGGTAAGAAACAGGGTTAAATCCTTCTCATCGCAAAAGATAAGACTCTATATCAAGACACTGGAACAGAGAAAAGACCTGGAGGAGGCAGAGACCGAATACTTCATCAGAAAGATAAGCGTTGTACTGATGATGGCTGTGGCCGGAAGCTTTTTATCCATGATGATGTGCCTTAGTACTGCAAGGGGAGGACACCTTGAGGAAGGAGACAGTCTTAAGCGAAACGCTTTTGGACAGAGGGAGTATGACACAACCTTAGTGGCAGCTGATGAAAACGGAAATGAGATCGGGGAATTTGAGCTTCCGGTAAGGACAAGACAGTACTCTGAAGATGAGGCAAATGCTCTGTTTGAGAAGGCATCAAAGGAGCTTTTGGGAATTGTCTTAAAGGATAATGAGAGTCCGGATCAGGTGACATCAGATCTTAATCTTGCAGAGAAGATAAAGGATTATCCGTTTGATATAAGCTGGAGGTCAGACAACTATGATGTGATTCATTTTGATGGTGAGCTAAAAAAGGAGGAGATCCCGAAGGAAGGGGTAGTGATCAATCTGACGGCCACATACCGGTATGGAGAACTAAAGTGGCAGCAGGCTTTTGCATTCAGGATCATGCCGCAAAGCCTTTCCGCAGCAGAGAAGGTCAGGAAGGAAATAGAAGGTCTGCTTGACAGAGCGGATGAGGAGTCCCTGCAGGAGGACTACATTATCCTGCCGGATGAATATGGGGATGGGGAAATAACCTGGTCAGAAAAGGTCAGGGACAACAGTCTTTTTCTTCTTATGCTCACACTGATAGGAGGAGCGGCATCATACGTGATGAAGGACAAGGAGCTGAAGAAGGCGATGGAGGCACGGAGTGCACAGATGCTGAGCGACTATCCGCAGTTTTTATCGCAGCTGGTGCTGTACATGGGAGCCGGAATGACGCTCAGAAACATATTTAAAAAGTTGTCGGAAGGATATGTGAAGGAAAGAAAAAAAGGGGAATCCAGAAGGTATTTATATGAGGAGGTATTGAGAGCAAACAGGGAGCTTTCCCTTGGCGCATCAGAAGCAGATGTCTATGAAAGATTTGGAATCAGGTGCGGCTCACAGAAATACACAAAGCTTTCCACACTTCTCTCCCAGAATCTTCGAAAGGGCAACAGCGAGCTTCTTTCTCTTTTGCAGGATGAATCAAAGAGGGCCTTTGACGAGAGGATGGATGAGGTGAGAAAGAGCGGCGAGGAAGCGGGAACCAGGCTTCTTATGCCAATGATAATAATGCTGGTAATCGTGATGGTACTTGTCATGATACCCGCGTATCTGGCCTTTTAAATTAAAAACTGAATATGGAAAATGAGCAGACGCTCAAAACAGGAAACAAAAATTTAAAAACAAAAGAATATACGGAGGAAATGAAAATGAAAGAGACAATCAGAAATTTTGGAGCAAAGGTAAAAGAGGGATTCAAGAAGTTTTGGATGGATGAGTCAGGAATGGGCACGGTTGAAGTCATACTCATTATCGTTGTGCTTATCGGACTTGTTATCGTATTTAAGGAACAGATTTCAGGAATCGTTGAGGATGTGTTTAAGACAATAAGAGAGGATACACGTGCGATCACAAATTAAGACAGGCTGCAACGGATATATGACTGTCTTTCTGGCAATGTCCATGACAATAATCCTTTCACTTATCCTGACGCTCTTTTCGGGCGCCAGGATAGGTGCGGTAAAGATGAAGACGGAGTGCATCATGGACATCGGAATGAACTCTGTTCTTGCAGAATATTCAAGAGCCCTTTATGAACAGTATGGGCTTTTGATGGTGGACACATCATACGGAACAGGCAGTCATACTATTGTAAATACTGAGGAACATTTAAGGCATTATATCCAGAAAAACTGTGACAGAGGGACGGTTGGAGGATTACTAGGCTACCAGACAATACTGTCGATGAGGTGCGAGGATGCAAGGATAACGGGAAGCTCTTTTGCCATGGACAACAATGGGGCAGTGTTAAACCGGCAGATACTCTCCTATATGGGATCACAGTCAGTGGACTCCATGATGGAGGAGGTTGCGGAAAATGCAGATACGATAGTTGAAGAGGGCTTTGATACTACAGATATAGAAGCAGAGGCCGATGCGGTTTCGGAAGAAATTGAAGCCTTTGAGCTCCCGACAGTCACAAATGATGAGGGAGAAGAAGAGGAGATTTCCATAGCAAATCCCGCAGATGGCATACGGGTGCAGAAGAGGGCAGGTATTTTAAACCTCGCGATCGGAGATAAGGACAGGGTTTCCAGAGCGGTAATTGATTCTTCAGAGTATGTATCACACCGGCAGCAGAATCATGGGACAGGACTAAGTGACAATCAGGAGATCTCACTTAAGGAGAAGTTTCTGCTTGATGCCTACTACTACCTGAAGTGTTCAAGATACGGAAATGAACTGGAAAAATCTGCCTTAAAGTATCAGCTGGAATACATGATATATGGTCAGGACAGCGACTGGGAAAACCTTGAGAAGTTTACAGAGTATCTGTTCTTTGTCAGGGAGGCTGCCAATGCGGCGTATCTCTTTTCCTGTGAGGCAAAGAAGAGCGAGGTAAAAACCTATGTAGATACTGTTTTGCTGGCGCTTTCTGTCATTGTTCCGGGAATTGATGAGTTAAGCGGGCTTCTTACAACATCGCTGCTGTTTGCCTGGACAATGGCAGAATCGGTAAAGGATGTAAACATACTGCTTGACGGAGGGAGAGTTCCTCTTATCAAGAGTGACAGTACGTGGCAGCTGGATTTTTTTGAGATGTTCGTCTTTACGAGTTTTTTAAACGGCGGCGACTGCGGAGAGGGATTAAGGTATGACCAGTACCTGATGTCGAGGCTGTTTGTGACAGATACACAAGTAAAGACACAACGCCTTGCGGATATTATCGAAATGGACATCAGGAAGACTGCCGGAAATGAAAAGTTCATGATCGACCACTGCCTCGACATTTTCCGCGCAGAGGTAAAGATAGGCACAAAATTCGCTTATGACTGCAAAATAGAGAGGGTCTACGGCTATGAGGAATAAAACAAAGGCTTTTGAGGAAAAGGCATACAGGGCCTCATATAAGGCCTCGATGACAGTGGAGGCATCGATTGCCCTTCCGCTTTTTATCTTTTTCTTTGTGAATATTATGACTCTTTTCAATATCGTGAAGATCCAGTGTGATATGGAGGCCGCCATGCATCAGACGGGAAACAGACTGTCACTTGAGGCCTTTTATCTTTGCTACGGAAAGGAGCTTCTTGGAGGAGAAAAAGGCGGAATAGCAGAGGCTGGCGCGGGCCTTATTGGCATTTTGCAGGCAAAAGATCTTGTTTTGGATTACCTCGGCCCTGAAGCAGACAAAAGCTGCATTTCAGAGGGACGCGATGGGATAAGCTTTATCCAGTCAAGGATCCTTATGGGAAATGACATTGTGGATATTATTGCCGATTACAAGGTTCATCCGCTCATTCCCGTAATTGGTTTTGAGGAGTTTACTGTTGAATCCAGGTATTACGGTCATGCCTGGACCGGGTATGATATCGAGCTGGGGTTCGGACAGGAAGAGAACGAGGAGGAGATGGTCTACGTCACTGAGCATGGTGAGGTGTATCACAGAAGTACCGGATGTGAGCATCTCAAGATAAACGTCAGGACCGTGGATATGGCAGAGCTGGGCTCACTGAGGAACAAGGATGGAAAGAAATACAAGGCCTGTGAATATTGCGGCGAAAATATAGGTGCGGGAACGGTCTTTGTGACGCAGTACGGGGACAGATATCACAGCAGCGTCGGCTGCACGGGGCTAAAGAGAAAGATTTATACAATACCAATCTCAGAGGTCGGAGGAAGAAGGCCCTGTTCATCATGCGGATGAAAATGCAAAATGAATCAGCCCGGGTACAAAAAGTGGAAATCAGCAAAGAAATAATTTGGTAAGAACGGACATCGGCTACTGATGATAAAAGAAAACGGGAATAATTTGTAAGGATTTGCATTGGGCATTTTGGTGTACCGGATAAGGAGCGGGAAATGGTTTTTGAAATATGTGTATTAGGTATTTTGCTTTTTACTTCTGTCAGGGATATCAGAAAAAAAGAGATACTGGCAGCAGAAATAATATTGGTCGGAATTATCTCGGCAGTAAGGACGACCACAATGATATATACCGGAAGCTTTGACATTATATCCTTTGCTGCAAGCTTTTTGCCGGGGATAGCTATGCTTTTGGCATCACTTATCACCGGGGAGAGCCTTGGATACGGGGACGGGCTGTTAGTTCTTCTGTCAGGCCCTGCCCTTGGAGGGGAATTGGTTCTTGGGACAGTTCTTTTGGCAGTGTTTATCTGCGGCCTCTTTTCAGGAATTCTTCTGGTTATAAAAAGAGCCGGGCGCTTCACAAGGGTGCCCTTTGTACCCTTCATGACTCTTGGATTGGCGGTGATGGAATTTGCGAAAATTTAAAGGATATATGACTTTGGAGGCATCGCTTATTGTCCCTATGGTAATCTGCGTTTTCTGTCTTATCATCTATTTTTCATTTTATCTTTATGGCAGATGTATGCTGTCGCAGGATACGTATATACTGGCTTTTCGGGCTGTAACGACAAACCTGCCCGAGTATGAGGATGATCCTGTTTCCTATGTGATGAGTAAGGCTAATGAAAAGGCAGGAAATAAATATTTTGGCAGCTCTTTTCCCGCGTTTGAGGCTGATGCAGGCGGCGATGAAATAATGGTCAGGGCAAGAGCCGATGCACATCATGCCGCAATGGGCAGATACTTTCTAAAGCCAATTCAGGGATGGGAGTATGAGGCGGCAGGAAGAGCGAGCAGGACAGAGTATGCTGAAAAGATAAGGGAAATAACAAGGGCAAAAGACATTGCAACAGAGGTCTGGGATCACATTCGTGGAGATGACTGATTGCAGGAACTTATCATTCGTTCAGAAAGATTGAAAAATTTTGAGGTGGAATCATGGAATACAATTATTACAGAGAACTTAAACACAATTATCTTGTCTTCGAAAAGAGCGCTGGTGATGCCAAGGAAAATGACTCTTACCAGTACAGGATTGCCCAGAGCGGCCGGATAAGGGGACTTCTGCCCTGCTCGGAGAGAAATATCAACGGAAATACCTATTGCTATTATGAGATAGGTTCGATGCAGACCCTTAAGGACAGATACATGACTTCAAGGATGGACGGTGATACGCTAAGGCACCTTCTTGAATGTATAAAAAGTACCCTTGAGAGTCTCTCGGAATTTCTGCTTGGAGAAGAGGTAGTTGTATTTAATACCGGCAATATTTATACAGACCTTTCTACCGGCGAATTTGGCTTTATCTTCTGTCCTTTTTTTGATGAACAGAAGAGCTTTTCAGATTTTACCGTGCAGCTTCTTGAGATCATAGATGAATCGGATGAAAAGGCAACAGAAATGGCGTACAGACTGTGCGAAGAGGCCGCAGAAAAGGGGGAGTTTACTTACGAGATATTGTCAGAGGTTCTTGAAGGCAGCCGGAAAGAAGAGATAAACAAGGCAGATGAGAGTACATTCAAAAAGCCTGTGGAGCTAACAGAGGATCCGACTGCCGGGCTTTATTCATTTGATGATGACGATGCAGAGGACGAAGAAGAAACTGCCGGGAAGAAAAACAGCGGGATCAGACGGGCAAATGAGAAGTTGTCCGGAAAGTTCCAGGTTTTGCTGTCACTATTGTTCTTTGGCGTTATTGCGGCAATGATGTATGTGAGGATGAATTTTGTACTTTCAGGTGAAGAGAATATCATGTCAATTGTGGTCATGCTCGTGTCGGCCATATCCGGAGTTGTGTCACTTATCGGAGGATCCAGACAGATGAAAAAGGCAAAGACAGGCGGTGCCGACGCAGAGGCCTTTGACGAGGATGAGGATGATACTGAAGAAGATTTTGAAGAGCAGGATACCGGGGATTTTACTTCCTTTGGCGAAGAACCATGCGGCGAAAGCGCAGCAGCTGCAGCAGTCAGCAATTCAGGAAGAAGGAATGAATGGGGGGGCGGCATTTCACCTGAGAGATTGTCGGGGTCAGATGAAACCGTGGTCCTTGACGATGACATGAATATGCCGCTGACTCTGTTTAGCAGAAATCTGGATAAGACGGTAAGGATTGCCCTTGATAAGCTTCCTGTAACTGTCGGCAAGCTCCCCGAATGTGTGGACAAGGTGATTCCCGACATGAGTATTTCCAGAATGCACTGCAGGATAGTAAGTGATGGTGCCGGAGTAGGTATACTTGATCTTGGTAGCACAAACGGCACCTACAGGAATGGTGTGAGACTCCGTCCACAGGAAATTATTCATATCGAAGAGGGCGATGAGATCAGAATTGGGAGGGTATGCTTTGACTGCAGATAATTTTATAATTGCAGGATATCGAATACAGCCAGCGGCCTGTCCTTCCCCCAGCTGGCCCTCAGCTAAATTGTAACCTTCTTTAGAAAAACACGAATCAATAATTCTGAGAAATATGGTCCGGGCTGTATTTATGGTATAATAACAATAATGATTTGGAGGGGATGCTCATGAAAATCAATATCTACTACGGCGGACGAGGAATTATAGACGATCCCACGCTTTTTGTCATATCTCAGATAACTACGGTTTTGCAGGAACTGAATGTCAAGGTTTCACAATACAATCTTTATGAGCAGAAAAACGGTATCACTGCTCTTCCGAATACGCTCAAGGACGCAGACGGAATAATCCTTGCTTCCACGGTGGAGTGGTTTGGAATAGGCGGATATATGATGCAGTTTCTTGATTCCTGCTGGCTGTATGGGGATAAGGACAGGATAAAGGAGATATATATGGCACCTGTTGTCATGTCTACAACTCACGGTGAGCGAGAAGGCATGATGAGCCTTGCTTCTGCATGGGAAATGCTGGGAGGACTTCCCTGCGACGGAATGTGCGGGTATATAGCTGATACTGCGAAACTGGAAAACAGTCAGGAATATGCAAAGATAATAGATAAAAAGACTGAGAACATCTACAGGACCATAAATCAGAAGATGCCTGTGTTCCCTGCCAGCAATCAGGCCGTTATAAACAAGGTCGGCATGTCAAAGAGTATTGATCTGACTCCTCAGGAATCTGAGCAGCTTTCGGAATATGCCTCGGATGACAAATATGTCCGTACACAGAAGGAGGACATACAGGAGCTTGCAAGCATATTCAGGGACAAGATGGGAAAAGAGGAATCCTCCGGAAATGCAGGGGAGTACATAAAGATTCTGAACAGATCCTTTACTCCTGTGGCAGGAGTAAACGCCAGATACAAGATAACATTCTCTGATAATCAAAGGCTTGGTAATCTGATAATTGATGTAAACAATGGAAAGTGTAACTGCCAGGTCGGCGATACTCAGGACTGTGATGTGAAGCTTACAGTTGATCAAAGGTCGTTTGAGGATATCCTGGATGGACGTATGACCTTCCAGAGAGCGTTTATGGCGGGAAATATAAAGCTGAAGGGTGATTTTAAGCTTCTTAGGAGCATGGATCAGTTTTTTGACCTGATGACTGAATAAGGCAGGTAGAAGGGATGCAGGACAATACCAATTCTTCTCAGAGCTATTTGGAGAAGCAGGAAGAGATTTATAAACATGCTTATATCAGCATTGCGCTGCTTGTAATAAACGTGATCGTTTTTCTTCTGAGTACCACAGCAATGGGCTGGATGTATGAGGAAGGAGTGATGAATACGGAGCTTGTTCTGTCAAAGGGGCAATGTCACAGGCTCTTTTCAGCTATGCTTCTGCATGTAGATGTCAAGCATCTGTTCAACAATATGATCCTGCTTGCGCTTGCAGGGGCCATAGTAGAGAACTACACAGGACACATGTTTTATATTCTGCTGTATATTCTGTCAGGATTTTTCGGTAACCTGGTTTCCATGGCATATGAGCTGAAAAACAACCTTCATAGGACCTCAGTCGGTGCCAGCGGGGCAATTATGGGACTTGTCGGATTTATCGTGGTATGGATTATCGTCAACAGGAAGACATTTGTTAAGAACCGGAGTATTCTTTTCAGGCTTGTTCTTCTTGCCGTATTCGTAATACAGGCCTGTTTTTTTCAGGAGGGGGCAAATATAGCAGCTCATCTTGGCGGCTTTGTTTCAGGCTTTGTCCTTGGTGTGATCAATATTGTTCTTTTAAAAAATAATAAAAATATGGAGGGTTTAGCGTAATGGAAAACTGTATTTTCTGTAAGATTGCAAATGGTGAGATTCCGTCTAATACAATCTATGAGGATGAGAATTTCAGGGTTATTCTGGATAATGGTCCTGCAACAAAGGGACATGCTCTTGTTCTGCCAAAGGAGCACTATGCAGATCTTTTTGAAATACCAGAGGATGTGGCAGCAGGAGCGGTAAAGGTTGCAAAAAAGGTAGCCGGAATGATGAAGGATACTCTTTTGTGTGATGGCCTCAATCTCGTACAGAACAATGGCCAGGTGGCAGGTCAGACTGTCATGCACTATCATCTTCATATTATTCCAAGATATAAAGATGATGGACAGACAATACTGTGGAAGCCCACAAGGCCATCGGCAGATGAGCTTGCAGAGATAAGGAAGACTATATGCGGATAATAGACGTTTCAGAGGTAACCAGCGCGGTCTCAAAGCTTTGTATCGATGCGAATTACTCACTTTCAGATGATATGCAGAGGGCTCTTTCCGATGCTTCAGGAAAGGAAGAGTCGGAGCTTGGGAAAAAGATATTGGATCAGCTTTTTAAGAACCTCGAAATTGCAGGCAGTGATAATATTCCAATCTGTCAGGACACCGGAATGGCGGTTGTCTTTGTAAAAGTGGGTCAGGATGTCCATTTTGTCGGGGGCAGTCTTAATGATGCAATAAATGAAGGTGTCAGGGAAGGCTATACAAAGGGATATCTGAGAAAATCAGTTGTCAGTGATCCTTTTATCAGGATTAACACAAATGATAACACTCCGGCCATCATACACTATGATATTGTACCGGGGGACGAGGTTGTCATCACTTGTGCTCCAAAGGGCTTTGGAAGTGAAAACATGAGCAGGGTCTTTATGCTAAAGCCGGCGGATGGCGAGGAGGGTGTAAAGAATGCAATCCTTCAGGCAGTCAGGGATGCGGGTCCCAACGCCTGCCCTCCGATGGTAGTGGGAGTTGGAATTGGCGGAACCTTTGAAAAATGTGCACAGCTAGCCAAGGAAGCCCTCACCAGGGACCTGTCGGTCAGATCGGACAAACCTCATATAAGAGCTATTGAAGAGGAGGTGCTTGATAGGATCAACAAAACTGGGATCGGTCCTGCGGGTCTTGGCGGCAGGATCACTGCGCTGGCGGTAAATATCAATACCTATGCGACGCATATCGCCGGCCTTCCTGTGGCGGTGAACATCTGTTGCCATGTGAACAGGCATGCAACAATCAGGCTTTAAGGCATGCCGTGAGATTGTATATGCTGAGCCGACCGGGAGGGCTTTTGCCGATCGGCTCGTATGATCCATGTGCATGAAAATCATGAAGAGAGTGAGAAATATGGATAGAGAGATAAATTTTCCGTCTGATAAAGAGAGGATGTCTGAATTAAACGCAGGGGATATGGTATATATATCCGGAACGATATATACAGCGAGAGATGCTGCGCATAAGAGGATGTCAGAGGCCCTGGCTGATGGAAATAAGCTCCCCATTGAGCTTAGCGGCAATGCAATATACTATATGGGACCTTCACCAGCAAGAGAGGGAAGACCTATCGGTTCAGCAGGTCCCACGACGGCAAGCAGGATGGACAAGTACACACCGGCTCTTCTTGACCTGGGCCTTACAGCAATGATAGGAAAGGGAAGACGAAGCAAAGAGGTTGTCGAAGCAATGGTTAAAAATGGCGCGGTGTATTTCGCGGCTATTGGAGGAGCGGGTGCTCTTTTGTCAAAAGCGATTACCGGATCTGAGGTAATTGCATATGACGATCTTGGAACGGAGGCTATAAGGAGGCTGACGGTTCATCGTTTTCCTGCGATAGTAGTAATAGACTCCAGAGGAAATAACCTGTATGATACGGCAGGGGAGATGTTTAAGATTGATGTTGAATCAAAATAAGTAATTGACAAAGAGTGTAGTTGTTTGTATAATTACATTTGCGTCTTGGTTATTACATATTTGCAGACGCAGTCCTTAAAACCACATATTGGTAGAGGGATTCAGGCATGGAGAAATACTCAAGTGGCTGAAGAGGCGCCCCTGCTAAGGGTGTAGACCGTTAACGCGGTGCGCGGGTTCAAATCCCGCTTTCTCCGTTTCCTAATTTATTCCGGGATCATATTGATCCCGGTTTTTTATTTTCATAGCCAGCAATTTGGCACAAATAAGTTGAAAGAATGATTGGGATGGCACACATATTTTTTGTGTCCGGAACTATTGGTCTTAATAAGGATGTTGGTTTACGAATAATCTGACTACAAATATTCGGATTTATTTACAATCAAACCACTATATATAGTAGGAAAAAATATTTTTCAAATTTTGCAAAAAAGGTGTTGCATTTGAATATCCCTTTTGCTATAATGATTTTTGCCCGCTTGAAAGGGGCAAAACAAAACGCAGAAAACTGCGGGTTGAAAAAAATTAAAAAAGTTGTTGACAAAGATTTAAAGCTGTGATACTATAAATGAGTTGCGGCACACAGCAACAACAAAGCACCTTGACAAATAAACAGTAATGCAACCCTGAAAAATTCATTGAGAATTATTTCAGAATAAACAAACCAAAAGTAAAACGGACAGAACAAAAGCCAAGCTTAAGTTCTGAACGGGATGAACTATT
>JAILJR010000230.1 GCA_024694565.1 Butyrivibrio sp.
ACACTAAAACCACAAAATTTACGTTAATAGAAAGGACCTTGTATGAGTATTCCGGAAACAATCAAAAGTAAACGTCCCACCCAGTTTGGTGCAGTAGAGATTCGCTGTATCGGTGGCCATTATTACACATACCTTGTGTCCTCAAAGTGGGATGCCGTTAAAAGGGAAATTGTGAATGGAAATGTTGACCGGAGAAAATATTGTGAATGCAGATTGAACTATTTAATGAAAAATTATATAATTTTTATTGAAAAGCAACTTCGGATTTGGAGGTATGACAATGAGTAAAAAAATAGAAACGGTAGAACGGACAGTAATGTCAGTGTCGCTCAGTGTAAACGATAAAAACAAATTAAAGGGGCTTGCTGCCAAGCACGAAATGACTTCATCCGCGCTTTTAAGCCAATGGATCAAGGAAAAGTATCAAGAAGAGATTGCTGATGCCAGCAAATAATACAATAGGTAGAGGAAAGGTGAAAAAAACTATGGCGGGTGAAAAGAAAAAACAAAATACTTGCTATTTATATACGCGTGTTTCTACAGCAATACAGATATATGAGGAGCCTGACAGGATTGATGGTGTAAATTTCTGGGTAAAAAGTTTGAGATTCAAAGTGCCGATGTTTAAAGGAACACCTAATGAATTTGATACAATTGAATTCAGAAGAGAATTCCAACCCAATGGAGAACATGGCGAGACTGTGGCCTGCCTTACAAAACAAGAGTGACTTTCCTGAGACTAAAGATGTTTATAGAGGAGAAAAATGAGTGAATATGTGATAAGCCAGATATCCAAAGAAAGTATAGATGCCTTTGAGGGAATACTTTCTCCGGAGCTGGTATACGAATTAAAACATGATATGCCGGTGACAGCACTTGCGGTAGCATATGAAGGAAGTGTGGTGGGAGCGCTTTCGGGAATAATTGACACAGACGCATTCATCATCGTATCAATATTTGTCATTCCCGAAATGAGAAGAATGGGAGCAGGGACTGCACTTTTAAAGAGACTCTTTGAGCTATGCGATTCTGAGGACCTGGTTTTGAGAGCGGAGTACACGCCCATAGGCTCAGAGGGCAGAACGCTTAGACCTTTCTTTACAGCAATGGGGTTCCGGCAGACGAAGGCGGCCTTTACGACCTACTGTATTGATTCTCTAAAGAGCGTTAACGTTGATTCGAGGTCATTACCTGGGAGCAGGTCTGAAATAATGACCTTTGAGGATGCCGGAGAAGAAAAGGTTTCAAGGATCATAAGACAACTAAAAGAGGGTGAGTCATTTGATCTGTATGGGTACCTTAGTGTTATTGACAAGAGCAGAAGTCTTATTGCTGTAGAAAAGGGTGAATTCAGGGGATGCGTTCTTGTTGAAAATATAAGTGAAGATATGATCGAACTGTCGCTTATATGGGCAGCACAGGCTGATGAGAGAAGTGCAAAACAGATGCTGGCCTATGTACTGGATGATATTCGGGATAATAACTCAAAGGATATAAGAATCGTCATACCTGTTCTTGATGAAAGGACCGGCGAAATACTTGATGAATTTCTTGAAGAAGAGGAAAACGCGACAATCGGTTTTTTAAAGGACAGGTTCGTAGAAATCTGACATCGGAAGAAAATACAGAAACATAGAACCGGGTTGAAATGTGACAGTATCTGCATCCGACCAGACTGAATCAGATATAAACTGTCGTTTATAAAGGAGGTAAAGCAATGAGTGGTTTTGGAAACAGCAATGGAGAGCTGACAGAAAAGAAGACAACAAACATCAATATTATAGATACCGGAGTTCAGCAGCATAATGCTCAGGATATCCAGACTGTTTCGGATGTTGCAGCTTCGCCTGTGATGACTTCATCAGGTACACATGTGACAAATGCAAATGCAACAGGTTCTGTAGAACATGCCGGCACTAACGAGGAAATGCAATTTTCAGCCAAGGACTACTTTGAACGTATACTTGACAGTGCAAAGGATAAAAATCTGGCTTTAAAGCTCAGAAGCGAAAAGGAAGACGGAAAGGACAACTGGACCAGTGATGAACTTGTGAGGAAAGTAAAGTTTACGCAGAAGCTTCCTACAGAAGTAAGGGACAGGTGGTTTGGCCTTTCAAGCGAAACAGCCAGGATAAAGGATGCAAGAAGAACCTTCAGAAAAGCTGACCTTTGCACCGTCAGAGAAAAAGATGCGTTAGATAAGCTGTTTAGAAACGATGATTATGATAGAACGCCTCGAATTGCGCATAATATGAGTGAAACAATTGATGACGACAGAGTAAAACTACAGAGCTATGTTGATTACATTCTTAACTTCAAGCTTACAGTCGATCATCTTACAGATGATTATCTCTCCAAACACATTAATGAAATATTTGAATATTCATGGAATCTCGAACAGTATAACGCCTTGAAATCTATCTATCCCGGTTTCTTTCACTCACTTTCTGAGGTCAAAAAGATAGAGCTTGAACAGAGGTTATCAAATGCGGATGCGCTAATGAATCTGGTGAAAGAGCACCTCAAAGTTCATGGTATAGAAATCAAGAAAGGGGATATAGAGAAGAATGAGAAGGATAAAGCAGTTTTAAGAAATGAGCAATTAACCGATAAAGAGGCTGCTGACTACAAAAAGCATGTCAGGGAGTTTACACTCTATGCCTTTGATGGCATAGATATACGGCTTGCCCTACGATTTTCAAAAATAGATGCAGGGAAGGAAATTGAAGAGCAGATTACTTTTCTTAAAGAACAGTTTGGTAAAGGAAGTAAAGCCGGTCAGCTTTTTGGAAATTATGCCCAAAAGGCAATCAATGAGATTGAAAAAACTCTGAAAGTAAAAGCAGGGCTTATTGGGGAACAGAAAGAGAATATCAAAAAATTAAATACAAAAGAGAAAAAGTTTGGAAGTAAGACGGACAGAGAAATCAGAAGAAATAATGAAAAGATACTGCTCTGTGCGCAGCATATTGACAATTATAAGGAGTATCTCGATTTTTTAAATGGCGATATAGATAATGTTTCGTCAGAAACAATTGACTTTTTGATAAGAGATAAGAATGAAAGCCTTCTCGAGCCCGTGAAATTCCAGATAAGGCTTCAGTGCATAGAGGACGGACTGGCAATTTGTAAAAGTAAAGGAGGGAAAGCAGTTAAGGCTGAAAGAATTGTAAAGGATAAGTTTTTCAATAAGTACAACGCTTTTTTAAAGGATCAGAAGAAGGCAAAAGAGTTCAATGACGCTATGAAAAAGTGGAATGAGCGTTTGGAGAAAGCGAAAGAGCGGGCTGGGAAATATGCAGAAGAGAAAAAAATGAAGGAAGTTCATACCAGGTTTGCCCTTAATCTTGTAGATCCCTTCAGTGAATGGATAGGTGAAGAAGAACTGTTCTATGCCTGTGTTGCCGGTTTTTATAAGCCTACAGGGGAAACACCTGAAGAAGCAGTAAAAGAAATCTGCGATAAAGGAATAATGCCCATGTTTAACAAGGTACTTAAATCGGATCACGGAATTTTCAAGGAATGCGAGATAGGAAATAATGTGGACTTTAACAAAGAGGGATATTGGAAAAAGAGAGCAATGATCAAATTTGGTTTTGACATGGATGGCTGCCTGCGGATTCTGAAGAATTATGAGCTGGATATTTCGGACGAGAATTATAAAAAGCTGAAATCGTATGGCTTTGTTATGCAGAGTATTCACAGTGCTCAGAGACTGGCAGAAGAAAAGATGGCATTTCCGCATTTCAATCAGCTTGCATCAAACAAAGAGGTAATAGCTAATTTAACTGAACTTAAGAACTTAACAAATGATACTGTCAGGAAATCCAAGAAAGAACGTACATTTTTCGATAATTACTCTGAGAAGAAGCTGGGCTTTTCGTTAAAAGAGGAGGAACCCGGAATAGCTAGTCGGCACATAGGAAGATCTGTCATTGACTATACAGATACAATGCTGAATCATATTATTGTTTTGAGGTCCGAGAATCTTGGAGCAAATCCGGATTATGAAAAAGAATATTCAAATGCAGAAAAAGAGCTGGTAAAGGATAAGTATTCCGAGCTGACAGAGAGCAAACTTGCCTTGGAACTGGATGAGATGAAGAAGCAGGGGATTGCCGGGGATGAAAAAATTGCATTGGAGAGAATCCGGATCAAGGACTGCAAAGCAATGGTTAAAAATTACCCGATTCCCTATGATTTTGAAGGTAAGGATACCCTTGGCAAGACAATGCGCTATGTAGAATGTGATGCAAACGGTACTGTAAAGAAGAAATATCGGGATGAATATAAGAAAAATCTGCGCGATATAGAGGATTACATTGAAGGAGGAGAAAAGAGGAAGGATTATTTAAGGCGTAGGATAAGTGAAATAATTTCGCTTGTTAATACAAAGCTGAATGAGAAGACGCTGACGCCACAGTATCTGGATGATCATTTCATAGAGTTTTACAATATGAGTCAGATATTCAAGGGATTCAGGCAGATTGCTATGGATAACGAAGCATATATAGAAAGTGATGCATTTACGCTGGATGAGCGTATCAGCTTCCGTTCCGGATTCCTTGAAAACCCGCTTGTTTCCAAGCTGGAGACACTGATGGAGCTGGCGACGTCCAGCATGGGTATAACAATTGATGGCAAGGAAATCGACAGATCAGAATCGGTGATTGATAAAACAACTCTTCCCGAATTTCAAGAGAGAATCCGTGATCAAAACCGGGATTTGATGAATGAGCTTTTGAAGGATGTTCCTGAGGATATTAAGAGCGCCGAAGAATTTGATAAGGCGCTGCGCAAGGATGCAGACAGGATCGGAAAAATAACTGCATTTGAAGCAGAGCTTAACAGTCGTATCAGAACCCGGAACAAGGATGCGGCCGCTAAAGGCGTGAATATCTGGAAGAGCTATTCGCCTCTTGTTAAAGAGATCAGGGAGTATTTCTATGGAAGTAAAAAAGTAATCAGCAATGAAGCGCTGGTATTTGCAGCCGATAATAATTTTGGTGAGTATTTTAAGCAGGAGGACATTGACAATGCGGCATTTCGCATAGAAAAGACAAAGCTCCTTAATGCTTACGGGTTTGATCCAAAAAGTATAGATGATGCTTCTGATAAGGCTGTTAAAGACAGAAACGAAATAAAAAAGCTGCTTGGAGTAGCAGAAGATACTGACATAGTTAAGGCAATTGAAGACAGAGCAAGGATAGGGGTTAAAATTCAAAGAAGCTATTCGTTATATAACAAGAATTACACTGATGAACAGCTTAAGAGATTTGAGTCTGAGGGCAATGTCGGTAAAGACGATGCAAGGTGCTTCCTGAGGCTTCAGACTCCTGTAAAATATGATATCTTCGGAAAGGTGCTTTCCGGCTATGAGGACAATGAAGAAACCAATGCAGAGCGGATTGACGACTATCTTTCCAAAGATCAGGAAAGACAAAAATCTGTCCTTCGCAAAATGGCTGATCTTGTGCTTGAAATCAATCTCAATGACGAAATGATCAACGAGGATTATTTCAAAGAGCATTTAGAGGAAGTGATAGAAGTATTTTCCACACTTCACAGGTTTGAGAACTATTTCCTGAACAGACAGGACTTCTTTATGAGCAATGCATTCACCGATGACGAGAAACAAAAGCTTTTGTATCTGTATGGATCAAAGGCTGCACAGAGTGCAAGGGTATTTTTTGATTCATTTATTTCTGCTTATGGATACGACAGCGCAAATGGTAAGCTCAATGAAATTAATGGCAGTAAAAAAGAATCTGACGTGAGAGTGTTCAGGGGAAATATCACAACCAAACAACTTGATATGGAATATTATAAGGATTCTTATGCGAAGGCAAGAAGGATTGAAGAGGAAAACAAAGACGTTACAGAGCTCCGGAATAAACAGATACAGAAGCTGGCTGAAAGACGAGGGGCTGCCCAAAGACGCGGCGAAGACGTAAGAATTTACATCCCGATATTCAAAGTGGCAAATAATCTAAGCAGAGGTATAGATTCTTCCAGAGACAAGATTAAGGAGCTTGTCGGTTATAAGGAGGTTGAAGCCGAATCCGAGGAGAGGAATGTAGAATTAGACGATATCAATTTTGCTGCTATGCGCAGCAATTATTCGAAAACGAATCCATGGAAGACCAGAACTGAAACAGAAAATGCAACAAAGATGGGGATGCTGGTTAATTATAACAATGACAGAGTAAATGCATCAGATAAGCTGTGCCGGGAGATAATGAAGTGTGTCAGCGAGGGAAAATCTTTGGATACACCTTCTCTAAAACGCCTGATGAGGGCGTATACAGACCGACTTTTGGAGTTAAAGCCCGGAAAGAAGAAAATAGACGAGGATTATATCATAAATAATATAGATCTGCTTTTGGAGCAGATAAGGGCGTATTCTGTCTTGTCGATAATTGAACAGCATTGTCCGGACATATTTGCGGATCTGTCTATCAGTGAACAGGTCTCAATAAGAGAGCGTAAAAAATATGCGATTAAAGCCAATAAAGCAGTTGAGGCAATTATGGCCAAGTACGGACTGGTACTAAAATGTTCACGTTGTTATGATACTGAATGGGGAGCTGTATATGAAAATTTGGAACTGGATGGAAACAGAAAGAGCAAAAAGCCATCAAAGGAGAAGGTTTTGCAAAGTGAACGCTATGTTAATGAGGCGATAGCAGATCTTAACGAAACTGATAATATTGAGTGGTCAGGTCGCGGGAAAGCAAAATGGCTTATTAAGGCAGTTAAGGAAATTGAAACTAAAGAGGGAAAATCCGTCAAGAGCAACCCACATGTAAGAAAACTTTATGATCTGGAGGCTATTGAAGATAAGCTCAAAAAGAATAAGGAGCTATACGTCAGCTGCAGCCCATATTATGACAGAATCATGAAACAGTACAGAGAGGATGTCAGGAGTGCAGAGGATAAGCTTTCCGAGTTCAGCAGTCTTAACAATGAATATCAAGGCATCAGATTTGATTACGAGGAGCTTATTCGAAAAAAATCAGCAGGTAATGAGAAGAACTTCAAGAGTGTAGAAGAAGCAGTTCGTAAAGCGGAGTCTTCGCTTATTAAAGTTGGAAATGAGGCATTTATGCTTCATACAGACCTTGAGAAGTACCATGAGCTGTTTGATCTGGTATCCGGTAATGGAACAATTTTAAGTAAGGGTGCAGAAGCACTTCTGGAAAAAAAGGAACTTTCGACGGACTATGGAATGATCCTTACCAATATAGTCCTTAACAAGACCGGGGACATAGAAGAAAAACCTGTGCAAAATGAGGGTGAAAAAGTTCTTATTGATGTACCGGAAGCCGATAACGGACAGTTGCAGAAAGCGGTTGAGAAAGAGCCGGCGACTGATAACCTACAGACTCAGGAAACGGCTGCAAAAGTGTCGGTGACACAGGGTGAACATATACAAGAGACAGCCGGAGAGGGGCTTGTAACAGAAAGTAAAGAGGAAACTGAAGAGAAAGAGCAGAAGCCTCTGACCGAGAGTCTGCATTTACAGGCAAATGCTCAAGAACAGGAGCTGCGTGCCGGGGAGCAGGAAAATGTAAACGCAAATAAAACAGAAGAAAAGTATGATACCTATACTAATCTATCCACTGAGTTTGAATATGAGATACAGACTACCAACAACTGCTGGTGTGTTTGCGGCTCAGCCATGTATAACCAGTTCATTGCCCTCAATTCAGATGCTAAGGAAAAGCAGACCTTCTATAACCAGAAAGACTTCAGAAATTATGTTCCTGCTAAGATCAAAACCCTGGAGGATATCAGAAATGCCGGGTTTAATGAATATTCTGAATATGTGTATGACAAGTCAAAGGCGGATATGGAATCATATGCAGGAGAAGGAAAAGAAAACATGGGTAGTATTTTCGAAATGGCAGATTTCTTCCTGGAAAAGAGAAAGGATGTTGTTGTAAACAGACTGGTCATCCATACTCCGCATAAAGAGAATAAGGAGACAAAAGAATCGATACAAAGGGACAACGAGAAGCTGGAAGCTCAGAAGAAGATTTTCTTTGATGAGGTGAAGAAGGTAATTGATACAGGTAACGTTGTTTCAATCAACAAGTCATATGAACTTGGATATGGTCACTATATGACGATCACAGGAGTCAAAGGAAACAAAGTAAAATACTTAAATCCTGCAAATGGCAGGGAGGAGCTTGAGGATGACATCGGCAATTTCCTTTACAGAAACACTAATCAATCCGATGGACACATTGAACTTACCTGGTTATCAAAGCTGTCTGATCCTGATGAATTACTGAAAGCATACAAATCAAAAGGGCTTAAGTTTGATAAGAAGAATAAGACCTTCAGTGCACCGCTCATTATGACAGGCGCACAGAATATTGGACAGACGCTGGGAGTATTGGTAGAGGAAGAAGACATGGTTGCTTCAGTAGCCCGACAGGTTTATATACCCAAAAATTATGATTGAGACGGTACACCGGTAAGCTTCCGGCTCAGGCTGACAGAGGAAGAGTTATGAAAGAATTTCTGAAGAGAAAAGATATTGAAATTTCACTTAAGCGCTATGGTATTGATGCGCTTTCGGCAATGGCACAGGGGTTATTTTGTTCACTCCTGATAGGAACAATAATCAACACTATAGGTTCACAGTTTAGTATTCCGTTTTTGATACAGCCTGTAGCGACAGTAGCAGGGACCGAATATACCGTTGGGGGACTGGCTTCTGCCATGAGTGGCCCGGCGATGGCTGTTGCTATCGGCTATGCACTCAAATGTCCACCGCTCGTACTCTTTTCAATGATCACTGTGGGATTTGCTGCAAATGCGCTGGGAGGAGCGGGAGGACCGCTCGCAGTACTTTTTGTGGCTATCCTGGCAGCAGAGTTTGGAAAGGCTGTCTCCAAAGAGACAAAGGTTGATATACTGGTAACTCCTCTCGTCACGATAGGAGTAGGAGTGTTCTTTTCCTGGCTTATTGCACCATCGCTGGGAAAAGCAGCTATGGCTGTCGGCAGCTTTATCATGTGGGCAACTGAGCTGCAGCCCTTCCTTATGGGTATTCTTGTCTCGGTAGTTGTAGGTATGGCTCTTACACTGCCTATTTCTTCTGCGGCAATCTGTGCGGCACTTGTGCTGACGGGACTTGCAGGAGGAGCTGCAGTAGCGGGGTGCTGCGCGCAGATGGTAGGATTTGCTGTGATCTCATTTAAAGAAAACAAATGGGGAGGCCTTATTTCACAGGGCATAGGAACTTCAATGCTTCAGATGGGAAACATAATCAAAAATCCCAGGATATGGATAGCGCCTACGCTTGCATCGGCAATAACAGGGCCTATTGCCACCTGTGTGTTCAAGCTTCAGATGAATGGCGCACCTGTTTCATCCGGCATGGGAACCTGCGGGCTTGTGGGACAGATCGGTGTCTACACAGGCTGGGTCAATGATGTTGCAAATGGAAGCAAGGCTGCCATCACGGGCTATGACTGGCTGGGGCTGATTCTTATTTCATTTGTATTGCCGGCAGTTCTTTCACTGGCGATCCATGCTGTAGTAGTGAAGCTTGGATGGGTGAAGGAGGGGGACTTAAAGCTGTAAAGCTAACCGATATCGGAAACTGCTGACAATACGGTAATTGCGGCAGAATGGTGCAAATAAGAAAATGATTGTGACGGTATACTCATCGAAAGAGAGATTTTCTGACGTCTGGCTCATGAAAATTGTCAGATTGTCGCTTATTAAGTTTTTCCGGGCAGGTGAAGACACATGATTAAAAAGAAGATCAAGGATGATTTTGATCTTAAAAAAATTGCAGAGAGTGGACAGAGCTTCAGGTTTAATGAGGTTTTTGAAAAGTGCGGCACGCAAGAGTGCAAAGAAGAACGAGAGGCTTCAAAGAGAACCTTCAGTGTCACTGCCTCATACAGGCACCTGCTGATAAGAGAGCTTGGTCAGAATGAATATGAATTTGAGTGCAGCACAGAAGATTATGAACACTTCTGGAAGGGATATTTCGACCTTGGGCTCGATTATTCACAGATCAGGGAAAGGATTGATAAAAATACTGATCCCTATCTCTACCGGGCTTCCGAGTTTGGGAAGGGGATCAGAATACTTAAGCAGGATCCCTGGGAGATGCTGATCTCATTTATAATATCACAGAGAAAAAACATTCCGGCAATTAAGGCCTCTATAGAGAAGCTGTGTGCTTTGGCAGGGGATGTGATAGAGAAGGACAGTGAGCTTGGGACAATTTATTCTTTTCCCGGACCTGAAAAGCTTGCCGGCCTTTCAATGGAGGAGCTTGGAAGATGCAGTCTTGGGTACAGGGACAAATATGTTCATCAGGCAGCTCTTGATGTGGCAAGCGGTGCGGTGGATCTGGATTCTTTTAAAAAGCTGGATGACGAAGCTCTGATGGCGGAGCTTTTAAAGCTGTACGGAGTCGGAGTGAAGGTGGCAAACTGTGAGATCTTATTTGGCTATCACAGGCTCAATGCCTTCCCCAGGGATGTGTGGATAAACAGGGTTCTGGAGGAGTGCTATAAAGAAGGCTTTCCTTTCGATGCTTATTATCCATATAATGGTGTGATGCAGCAGTATTTGTTTTTTGCAGCAAGAAGCAGTTGATGTTTGGCTATAATTGAGTTGCCCCAAAAGCAAGTTAATTGTATGCTAAGTAATGTGAGGCATAGGTTCGACCCCGGAGCTTTTGCCTTATGGTTCATTGAGTAATATATCGTCAAGAGTTCTGTCCCCTGGCAATATGCGATAGGCAGGATTATATCGGTTAAATTGAATGTGTACCTAATGAGAGGTGATTTACAATGGCGAACATATTAAGTCCTTCAATACTGGCTGCAGATTTTAAGATCCTTGGAAAACAGATTGGTGAGGCAGACAAGGCGGGGGCACAGTATCTTCATATAGATGTGATGGACGGGGTTTTTGTGCCGTCCATATCCTTTGGGCTGCCGGTTATAAGAAGTATAAGAAGTGCAACCGACAGAGTTTTTGATGTGCATCTTATGATTGTTGATCCGATCAGATACATAAAGGACTTTGTGGATGCAGGTGCAGATATCATTACGTTTCATCTTGAAGCAGCGAAGGATCCAATGGCTGTCATAGACGAGATTCACAAATACGGAAAGAAAGCGGGGCTTTCAATAAAGCCGCAAACAAAGGCCGAGGCACTTTTGCCATATCTTGGCAAGGCAGACATGATCCTTGTCATGACGGTTGAGCCAGGCTTTGGCGGGCAGAAGCTCATTCCATCGACCCTCGAAAAGGTAAAGCGGGTGAGAAGCCTTCTTGCGGAAAGAGGATTTGATACGGACATACAGGTGGATGGCGGTATCACCATAGGAAACCTCAAAGAGGTTATTGGCTGCGGTGCAAATGTAATTGTTGCCGGTTCATCCATATTTAACGGTGATATCACGACAAATACAGCTTCGTTTTTAGAAATAATGGGATGAATAAATTTTATCAACAATGCCGGAAACTGCCACGTCAACCGTGGCAGTTTTTTGGCGTTTGGTTGACTTTTAAACGTATAAAAGGCATACTATATCTGTGATATTGTCTAAAAAGAAGGATTAAAATGTACAAGAGATTAGCGAGAAATGATACCTGTTGGTGTGGCAGCGGGAAAAAATACAAAAATTGCCATGCAGCTTTTGATGATAAGATCATCAATTTTGAACATCAGGGATTTATTGTTCCTGACAGAAAACTGTTTAAGACAGAAAAAGATATTGAAGGAATTAAAAAGAGTGCAGTTATCAACATGGCTGTTCTGGATGAGATCGGGGAGAAGATCCATGCCGGAATGACAACCCAGGAGATTGATGACATAGTCTACAACACTACAACGAAAATGGGAGGCATTCCGGCTGACCTTGGCTATGAAGGCTTTCCCAAGAGCGTGTGTACTTCGATCAATGAGGAGGTATGCCACGGCATTCCGTCCGATGATATCATCCTTAAGGAAGGCGACATTATTAATGTAGACTGCTCGACAATACTGGACGGATATTTTTCTGACTCTTCACGAATGTTCTGCATCGGCGAGATTTCTCCGGAAAAACAAAGACTCGTCGATGTCACTAAAGAGTGCCTTGAGGAGGGACTCAAGGCTGTCATTCCATGGACTCCGATAGGAGATATGGGGCATGCAGTTCATATGCATGCGAAAAAGAACGGATATACGGTAGTTCGGGAGATTGGTGGTCACGGCTGTGGCAACGCTTTTCATGAGGAACCCTTTGTCAGCTTTGTGAGCGAACCAAATACCGGAATGCTGATGGTGCCAGGAATGGTCTTCACCATCGAACCCATGGTAAATATGGGCGGGAATGAGATCTTCATTGATGAAGAGAACGACTGGACAGTTTACACTGCGGATCTAAAACCCTCCGCTCAGTGGGAGGTTGAACTTTTAGTCACTGAAACCGGCTATGAGCTTTTGTGCTGGTAAACAAATATGGAAGGACGTAGAAGCAATGCAGAATAAGGGGAAATACTACATCACTACCGCAATTGCCTACACATCGGGTAAGCCTCATATTGGAAACAGCTATGAGATTGTGCTTGCCGATGCAATTGCAAGATATAAGAGAAAGGATGGGTTTGACGTCTATTTTCAGACAGGATCTGACGAACATGGGCAGAAGATAGAGACAAGGGCTATCGAAGCGGGATGCAGTAGCCCCAAGGAGTTTGTTGATCAGGTGTCTGAGGTCATTAAGGGACTGTGGAATCTGATGGACACATCCTATGACAGATTTATCAGGACTACTGATGAGGATCATGTTAAACAGGTTCAGAAGATATTTAAGAAGTTTTACGATCAGGGAGATATTTACAAGGGCTCCTACAAGGGAATGTACTGTACAGAGTGTGAGGCTTTTTACACGGAGTCACAGCTTGTTGGCGGGAAGTGCCCGGAGTGCGGCGGAGAAGTTCATCCTGCAGAGGAGGAGGCGTATTTCTTCCGCATGAGTAAATATGCCGACAGACTTATAGAGCATATCAATACACATCCGGAATTTATTCAGCCGGTTTCAAGGAAGAACGAGATGATGAACAACTTCCTTCTTCCGGGACTTCAGGACCTGTGCGTTTCACGGACATCATTTAAATGGGGAATACCTGTTGACTTTGATGACAAGCATGTTGTGTATGTGTGGCTTGATGCGCTCTCTAACTATATTACCGGTATCGGATATGACGCTGACGGCAACAGCTCTGACCTTTACAAAAAGTATTGGCCTGCAGATCTCCATCTTATAGGAAAAGACATTATAAGATTCCATACAATTTACTGGCCAATCTTTTTGTTTGCACTTGGTGAGCCTCTTCCCAGGCAGATTTTCGGACACCCGTGGCTATTGCAGGGTGGAGAAAAGATGAGCAAGTCAAAGGGCAATGTTATCTATGCGGATGACCTTGTCAGCATATTTGGTGTCGATCCCGTAAGATATTTTGTTCTTCATGAGATGCCCTTTGATAATGACGGCGTTATCACCTGGGAGCTTCTGGTAGAAAGATTTAATTCAGATCTCGCAAACACACTCGGAAATCTGGTCAACCGTACTATCGCAATGAGCAACAAGTACCTTGGCGGAGTTGTTTCTGACAGGAAGGTTGAAGAGCCTATGGATGATGACCTCAAGGCTGTTGCGACCGGCTGCTATGACAAGGTGGAAGCCAGGATGGATGAGCTTAGAGTGGCAGATGCACTTACAGAGATCTTTACTCTCTTCAAGAGATGCAACAAATATATAGATGAGACTGAGCCCTGGATCCTCGGAAAGGATGAGAGCAAGAAGGACAGGCTCTCTACGGTTCTTTACAACCTTGTTGAGGCAATATCGATAGGAGCAACTCTTCTTGATCCGTTTATGCCCGAGACTTCGGAAAAGATAAGAGAGCAGCTCAGCGTTTCTACAAGAGATTTTGATACATTAAAGGAATTTGGAAAAACGCCTGATGGAACAAAGGTTACGGCAACGCCACAGATGCTGTTTGCGCGCAAGGATTTAAAGGATGTTCTTGAAAGAGCTGCCGAGATAACCAAAAAGCAGAAGGCTGACTTTGAGGAGTCACAGAGGCGCGCTGCACAAAATCTCGCAAAAGCAGGTCTTGCTCCCGAAAAGAAGGAAGATAGCACTGAGACAAGCGATGAGACGGGCAAGGGTATGGATTTACCTGCAAAGGAAGAAATAACCTATGATCAGTTCGGCGCTATGCAGTTCCAGATCGGTGAGATAATAGAGTGTAAGGCAGTTGAGAAGTCCAAAAAGCTTTTGTGCTCACAGGTCAGGATCGGAAGTCAGGTAAAACAGATAGTATCCGGTATCAGGAAATACTATTCACCTGAAGAGATGGTCGGCAAAAAGGTTATGGTGCTTGTGAATCTTAAGCCTGCCAGACTTGCCGGAGTTCTTTCGGAGGGAATGCTTCTTTGCGCTGAGGACGCTGACGGAAATCTTGCGCTTATGACACCTGAGAAGGATATGCCATCAGGTGCAGAGGTTTGCTGATATATATTTTTTATAATAGGGAGCCTTTCAGACAACCGGATTGTAAATATTTCTTTGTCAGGTCAGGTGCTTTATCAAACAGATAGTCTGCGGATTAGGGAAATTAGTGGTATTATATATAGTGTAGATAACAATCAAAATAAATCACGGAGGAATTCCAAATGGTACGCAAAGAGGAGCTTACTTTTAAATCCAGGGACAGACAGACTACCCTTCACGCTATAAGGTGGATCCCTGATGGAGAACCTGTTGCTATCCTGCAGATAATTCACGGTATGCAGGAGTATATTGATAGATATGATGAGTTCGCTAATTTCCTTGCAAATAAGGGTATCCTCGTAATGGGAAACGATCATCTCGGACATGGTAAATCTGTTGATGAGAGAGTACCCTACGGATATTTCTGCAAGAATGATCCTGCTACAGTTCTTGTCCGCGATGCCCACAGGTTAAAGAAGATGACTCAGGAGGACTATCCCGGGATACCGTGCTTTATACTGGGGCACAGCTTCGGTTCGTTTGTTGCCAGGGAATACATAACCAGATACGGAACAGGTATCAAGGGTGCGATCATCCAGGGAACAGCATATATGTCAAACGGAACTGTGAAGAGCATGAATGCGCTTGTCAATATCATGCAGTTCATAATGGGTGAAAAGTACAGAAGCAACATGATAAATGACATGGCCTTCAAGGGATATTTGAAGAGGATACCAAATTCCAGGACCAAGTTTGACTGGCTCTCACATAATGAGGCAAGTATTGACAAGTATGTAGCCGATCCCGCATGTAACTTTATCTTTACACTAAACGGGTTTAAGACTATGGCAGAGCTGTTAAAGAGAATTCAGGACCTTGACAAGATGGAGGATATACCCAAGGACCTTCCGATTCTTATCACTGCCGGAAGAGAGGATCCTGTAGGTAACTACGGAGAGGCTCCCAGAAAGCTCTTTGATATCTACAAAAAGCAGCTTCAGATAAGGAATGTGGAGCTCAAGCTCTATGATGAGATGAGGCATGAGCTGCAGCAGGAAACAAAAAGAGAGCAGGTCTTTGAGGACCAGTATCAATGGCTCCAGAAGGTGCTGAATAGTGGATCGAATAATTGACACATCAAAAATTATGGTAAGATGCGCTTACCACTCTGATTGGGATGGGGCGATGAAGCTCGCATGGAACACTTTTGCGAGATTCGACGCCCCTGACTATTCTCAGGAAGGAATCGAGAATTTTCATAAATTCGTCAATGATGATATGCTTCGCAAAATGTTCATTGCAGGGCAATATCAGCTTTTTGTTGCAACAGATGATGACAGATATGTGGGGATGCTCTCCCTGCGTGAAAGGAGTCATATCTCACTTTTGTTTGTGGACGAGGAGTATCACAGACATGGGGTTGCAAGTGCGCTCATCAGGTTTGTGAGCAAATATGTTCTGACTGAGGAGGGGATTGACAGAATTACTGTCAATGCGTCTCCGTATGCCATAGGGTTTTATCACAAGAGAGGATTTGTGGATTTGTCGGGAGAGACTGTCGCAGACGGCATTCGCTTTACTCCGATGGAACTCAGATTTAGTAAGGAATATTAAAATGGGAAATTTCTTTGATATCAACAGCCCTTTTATGAGGGCGCTGACCAAACTGGCAGATGTGATGCTGGTAAATGTACTGGTCCTGATTTTTGCAATACCCTTGATAATTGAGCAGTTTTTTATGCTGGGGCCCATATTTATGGGAGATGTTGCTTTTGCAGTCAATTACGTTTTTTATGCCTGGCTATTTGGAATCGTGTGTTCATTTCCGCTCGGTTCAGCCCTGACGGCAATGCATTTTGTCCTTTTAAAGATAGTCAGGGATGAGGAAAGCTATATAACAAAGAGCTTTTTTAAGGCCTACAAGGATAACTTTAAACAGGCAACAATTCTTCAGATCCTGCAGTTTACGGCAGGTGGGATACTGCTTCTTGATTTTCTCCTTATGAGAGGAGGAGCCGGAGTATACAGATATATCGTAGTAGCTGCGTCGATTATCCTTTATCTGGCATCGCTCTATATCTTCCCTCTTCAGGCAAGGTTTGAAAACACTGTGATCGGAACGATTAAAAACTCTTTTCTAATGGCTGTAATGGCGCTGCCACGGACACTTGCCATGGGGGTCATAAATCTTCTGCCAATCCTCTTATACTATTTCTTTGACCTCAGAATTGTACCAATCCTTGTGCTCCTTGGTATTGCAGGTCCGGGATTTTTGTGTGCTTCTCTTTACAGTGAGACCTTCAAGAAATTTGAACCAAAAGAGGAAAAGCTTACCGAAGAGCAAGAGATTGAGAACGCCATAAGAAAGATTGATGATGAAGATAATAAATAAAAGAATATATTTGAGATGGCTCCTGCCACTGCTTGTATTTTTTGTGGCAGTGACAGGGGTTTTAATTACATATTACGGGGTAGTCAGGGAATATGCCGCAAAGGCAAGACAGACGCAGATGGCGTTTGCCCTGCAGAGAGAGCTGGTTGATGTTGAGATGAGTATCAGCAGGACCAAGGCGGCGCTTGAGGGAGCCGGAGAGGCCATGCCTCTTTTTGCAATGGGTTACAACCACAATCAGATTCTGGTTATTCTAAAGGGCCTGGTTGCGGATACTGATGCAACAGAGGTAATGGTATGCGATCTGGAAGGTGTTGGCTACGACGATTCAGGCAAGGTTGTATCAATATCCAATGAATATTATTTTGATGAGATTAACTCGGAATATTCCAGAGGCGGCGTGGGCCTGGTTCTCCCAAAGGATCCCAAGGCTGTAAGAAATACAGAAGGGCTGGTTGTCTGTTCTGTCAGCTTCGAAAGAAAAAACAGGGGCTATATCATTGCGAAGATACCCATGTTCACGATGGATGATAAGCTCTTTCGCGAGAGATTCTTAACAGACAGGACTTCAATGATAACGATTGACGGGGATATACTTGCCTCCTATTCTGTAAATATGGGACAGGAGGACGAAGATAAGATACTCTCCCTCTGGCCGGAGCTTCCGGAAGGACTCTCAAAGGACACGATAAAGCTGGCCATCTCGCAAAAGAATACATACATGTCAGAGGTGGAAGGATACGGATATGTTACGGTGGTGCCGCTTAAGACCATAAACGGAGGAATTGTCTCGCTTGTAAAATATGATCAGATGAACAGTATGACAGGGAGCGAGCTGTCGGAATACAGATATTTTACATTATTACTTATAATAGCCTTAGTGGGGCTGATCGTTTTGATGTTCCTTATGCATCTTCTGGGTGACTATCTTGAGAAGAGACGAAGACAGAAAGCGCTTAAGGGAATAGAGACTGATAAGCTGACAGGACTCATTTCCAAAAACTCGGTAGTCAAGGCAATGGAGGATTACATCACTTCGGCGGATGCTGCAAAGGGTCTTTTATTCATTGTTGCTTTTGAAGGAATAGGCAGGATCCGGGCAGACAAGGGAGACACCTATGCTGATAACATGGTCAGGGAATTTGCAAAGACCCTGGAGAAGAGATTCAGGGCAACAGATATAGTAGGAAGGCTTGAGTATGACCAGTTCGTTGTTTTCCTCAAGGATGTGCACGAGGATAAGGATGTAAGGAAACAGAGAGATGAGATGCAGATGTTTCTCTATGACTTAAAAGGCGCGGATACTGAGGGAGAATTCACTGCAAATGCAGGAGGAGCACTCTTTCCGGACTGTGCAAAAACTGCTCAGGAGCTCATAGATGCCGGCAGAGCAGCACTCGAAAAGTCAAAGGAGCTTGGCAAGGGCATGTTATTTTTCGCAAAGGACATGCAATAGGCAATTTGCACAGTGAATTATTTTGTTATTCGTCAACATTTTGCAATTTGTAAATCCTGATTGCTTTTTTTGTCATAATGGCTAATGTATTATAAAAAATTTGTGAAAATGGTGAATAGTCAATAATCGGGTTTGTAATTATACTGTTACATAGTTGCAAGCCACTTATAAAACAGGAGGAAAAGATTGATATGGCAAGTTTATCACTTGAGCATGTATTTAAAATTTATCCCAATGGATTTGAAGCAGTTAAGGATTTCAACTTAAACATTGAGGATAAGGAGTTCATTATTTTCGTAGGACCTTCAGGATGCGGAAAGTCAACAACACTTCGTATGATCGCCGGCCTTGAGGATATTTCTTCAGGAACACTTAAGATTGGTGACAGAGTTGTTAACGATGTAGAGCCTAAGGACAGAGATATCGCGATGGTATTCCAGAACTACGCTCTGTATCCTCATATGACTGTATATGATAACATGGCATTTGGACTTAAGCTTAGAAAAGTTCCAAAGGCTGAAATTGATAAGATGGTTAGAGATGCTGCTAAGATCCTTGACCTTGAGAAGCTCCTTGATCGTAAGCCTAAGGCTCTTTCAGGTGGACAGAGACAGCGTGTTGCTATGGGACGTGCTATCGTTCGTAATCCTAAGGTATTCCTTATGGACGAGCCTCTTTCAAACCTGGATGCTAAGCTCCGTGTTCAGATGAGAACTGAGATTGCTAAGCTTCACCAGAGACTTGGCACAACAATCATCTACGTTACACATGACCAGACAGAGGCTATGACTCTTGGTACCAGGATCGTTGTTATGAAGGATGGTGTTGTTCAGCAGGTTGACACACCTCAGAACCTCTATGAGAAGCCAGGCAACCTCTTTGTTGCAGGATTCATGGGATCACCTCAGATGAACTTCCTTGATGCTCAGGTTGAGGTTAGCGGAGACAAGGCTTGCCTTAAGATTGCAGGTCAGTCAATCGAGCTTCCTCCTGCAAAGGCTAAGAAGCTTATCGATGGCGGTTACAACGGAAAGACTGTTACATTCGGTATTCGTCCTGAGGATGTTGATGATTCTGAGATGGTTGTTAACACATCCAAGGCTGTATTTGAGTCAACAATCAACGTTTACGAGCTTCTCGGTGCAGAGGTTTATCTGTACTTTGATCTTGCTGAGTTCCCGATCACTGCAAGAGTTGATTCCCGTACAACAGCAAGACCTGGCGACAAGGTTAAGTTTGCTTTCGATGTTGAGAAGATTCACGTATTCGACAAAGAGACAGAGAAGACAATTACAAACTAAGCTTTCAATTATTCAGAGCTGCGCACTTTGCGCAGCTCTTTTTGCGTGATATACTCAGAATGAAGGTATTTCACTAGTGAAAGGGGTAAAGGAAAACATGATTTCTACGCATACGATAAAGACCTGCATTGATGAACTTGGTTCAATTACTAAAGTGGATCTATGCGTCCTGGACCTGTCGGGAGAGGTAGTTGCACAGACTAGCGACAAGAGCTTCATGGATGTATCGATCATCACGAGCTTTGCAAATTCTCCGGTGGATTCACAGGTGATAGGTGATGTTCACCTGTTTAAGGTGCTTGATGAAGGTGACCCGGCATATGTGCTTCTTGCAAGGGGAGACTCGGAACACGCATATATGGTAGGAAAGATAGGTGTCAGTCAGCTTCAGAACCTGATAATTGCCTACAAAGAGAAATTTGACAAAAACAATTTTTTCCAGAATCTTCTTTTGGACAACATGCTTCTTATCGACGTCTATAACAGGGCAAGAAAGTTAAAGATAGAAGTGACTGCACCAAGGGTAATAATTCTCGTGGAGACCAAAAACTCCAGAGATAACACAGCCAGAGAGTTTCTCAGCGGCATGTTTGGAAGTCATTCAGGGGATTTTGTCACAGCGGTCGATGAGAATAGTGTGATACTGATAAAGACACTCTCAAAGGGACAGTCCTATGAGGAAGTTCAGAAAATAGCGACTACCATTGCTGATATGATGAACATGGAGGCAATGCTGAATGTCCGTGTCTCCTATGGTGCTATTGTCAATGAGCTCAAGGATCTGAGCAAATCCTTTAAGGAAGCAAAGATGGCCCTTGAAGTGGGAAGAATATTCTATGCCGGCAAGAAGGTCAATGCATACAATACACTCGGTATTGGAAGACTTATATATCAGCTTCCTGAGAGTCTTTGCCGGATATTCATAGATGAAATCTTTGGTGGAAAGGATGTACCGGATGATCTTGATGAGGAGACACTGAACACTATCAATAAGTTCTTTGAAAACAATCTTAATGTATCTGAAACGTCACGTCAGCTCTTTGTTCACAGAAATACACTTGTGTACAGGATTGAAAAGCTGGAGAAGAGCTGCGGGCTGGATGTAAGAAAATTCGATGATGCTCTGACTTTCAAGATTGCGCTCATGGTCATAAGCTATATGAAGTATCTGGAAAAAAACAAGACATAATAATAGCGGCCCTGTAAAGGATGCATGTACGTCCATCAGGTAAGAGCAGGCTACCTTACAACACATGAAAGATTCTACTTAGTGCTGCTTCGTTCCCGACCTGACACGGTTCGCAGATTTCCATTGCATAAGACCCGATTCCTACACAAGGATGGACTGCTACATACACCCTTTACAAAACTGCTATATAACTATACTTATTTTTTGCGGATATGTCAAATATGAAGACAGAAAAATTTAATGAAGATGAAAAAAAAGATATAAAATACATGCGTGCAGCGCTGGCACAGGCAAAAAAAGCCTACCGGCTCGGGGAGGTTCCGATTGGCTGTGTGATAGTCTATGAAGACCGGATAATAGGTCGTGGCTATAATAGAAGGAACACGGATAAGTCGCCTCTTGCCCATGCCGAGATAACAGCGATTAAAAGGGCCGGCAAGGTCATAAAGGACTGGAGGCTTGAGGGGTGCACTCTCTATGTGACGCTTGAGCCCTGTCAGATGTGCGCCGGTGCTATCGTACAGGCCAGAATCCCTGTTGTTGTGATGGCAGCTGAGAATCCCAAGGCCGGATGTGCGGGATCAGTAATGGATATACTGGAAAACCCGGAGTTTAATCATCAGGTAGAGGTCAGACGGGGAGTTCTTAAGGATGAGTGCAGTATGCTTTTAAAGAAATTCTTTTTGGAACTGAGGATAAGGAATAAAGCAGAGAAGGAAAAGAAAAGCAGTGCCACGGAATAAGAAAATAATAGCGTTCCTGTCATCGATACTTCTTTTGATGCTGACAGTATCCTGCGGACGGGACGTTTATATGCCTTTTATGAATAATGAGGCTGCAAGGGGGATTGATTTCAGCAGGGATCCGGTCACAATAACCTATCTCACAATCGGTGATAAGCCTTCCAACGGCATGACGGAAAAGGCAATTGAAAGGCTCAACAGGATACTTACAAAGCGCCTGAACGCAAAGCTGGATATTTACTTTATTGGCTGGTCGGACTATCTGAGTAATTATAAAAGCGTCCTGGAATCCGATGAGATAGAGCTGGATCTTGTGGGAACAAGCGCTGACTGGCTCAGTGCCTGGCAGCTGGCAATAAACGGAAGCTTTATGCCGCTTTCCGAGGATATGTTAAGGAACTACTGCGGCATCACTTTCACTAATGTCACTGCAGCTGAGTGGCAGAGCTGTTCCTATCAGGGAAATATATATTTTATCCCTGAAAACGAATATACGCAGTGGACTAATCACGGATTTGCATATAGAAAGGACATTGCTTCAAGGGCAGGGCTTGATGAGGTATCATCATTCGACGATATGGACAGGTATTTTGAGTATGTGACGAGATTTCGTCCTGAGATGATACCCTGGGATATAAGCGAAGGAAATACCAATACCGCTATCGGCTATATTATGTCGAACAGCTCCTATGCGCCAATATATGAACTGTCAGCTTACGGAATCTGGGGGGAATATGCTGATAACAAGGGAAAGATTGTCTCTCCATATTATGTTGGGAATGAATTAGTTGAATATGCAAGGCTCATGAAGAAGTGGAATGATATTGGTGTGTGGAGGGAGGATCTGTCACTTGCCGAGGACAATGATGCTGCCTTCTACAGAGGAGGTACAAGCGTTGTTCAGGACCATACGGAGAATTATTACAAATCTATAAGTCCTCAGATGAAGATTGCAATGCCGGAAACTGAGCTTGGTTTTTTCTGGTTCGGAAAAGAGAGCGGCAATTTAATGAAGATCAGTAATCTACACGGAGCTATGGCTGTCTCGAGAAAATCCAAAAACCCGGAGAGAGCTCTTATGGTCTATGATCTTCTTCGCAACAATGAAGAGTGCTACAGGCTGCTGCGGTACGGGATTGAGGGAGTGCAGTATGAGCTTACAGAAGACGGCCTGATGGAAAAGCCAAGTGGATATAACGAAGATGATCAGGGCATAGTCACAAATTTCTGGTGGGGCAGAAGGGATGAGTTTGAAATACCGGATTCATTTTTTTCCTGGGATGAATACTATGCTCTGACAAACAGCTATGACCATATAGCGAAAAAATATCCCTGGGACGGTGTACCTTTTTCTACGCCTATGATAAACAGTGAGGTAGAGCGGATAGCAGCAGTATTTGACCGGTACATGCCTCTTATTTCAACCGGGAAATATGAGGAAGAGCCTGAGGTGATAGTCGAACAGTTTCGTGAAGATCTCATGAAGGCAGGTATTGAGAGAGTAACCGGTCAGTTGCAGAGAATATATAATTCACAGTAACAGGGTATATATGATAGAATAGCAAATAGAATAATTGTATACATGTATGGCATAAAAGAATAAGAAGGCAGGAGGAATTATTAAATGGTAACCACAATGGACAAGGGATGCTACCTGTTAGATGGAAGCGTGATCATTCCTGATGACCATGATGCAAAGGCGGCACTGTCATCAAAGGGTGTGGGAGATGTTACAAGGGAAGAGGCAAAAAAGAATACTATTGCCTATGGAATCCTGAAAAGTCACAACACATCAGGAAATATGGATAAGCTTTGCATAAAATTTGACAAGCTCACTTCGCACGATATTACTTATGTGGGCATCATTCAGACAGCGAGAGCTTCAGGACTTGAGAAGTTCCCCATCCCATATGTACTTACCAATTGTCACAACTCTCTGTGTGCTGTTGGCGGTACTATCAATGAAGATGATCACATGTTCGGACTTACGGCTGCGCAGAAGTATGGCGGAATCTATGTTCCACCTCATCAGGCAGTTATTCATCAGTTTGCAAGAGAGATGATGACTGTCGGCGGCGGAATGATCCTTGGATCTGATTCACACACCAGATACGGAGCTCTTGGAACAATGGCAATCGGCGAGGGAGGACCGGAGCTTGTAAAACAGCTTCTCAATCAGACCTATGATGTTGACATGCCGGATGTTGTTGCCATTTATCTTGAGGGCGAGCCAAAGCAGGGAGTTGGTCCGCAGGACGTAGCCCTTGCGATCATCGGCAAAGTATTTGGTGACGGTTATGTGAAGAATAAGGTTATGGAGTTTGTAGGGCCCGGGGTAAAGAGCTTAAGTGCAGACTTCCGTATCGGAATAGATGTAATGACGACAGAGACAACCTGTCTTTCATCAATATGGGAAACCGATGATGAGATCAAAAAGTACTATGAGATCCACGGAAGAAAAGATGACTATAAGGAGCTTAAGCCCGGAAAGACAGCTTACTACGATGGGCTTGTCAGAGTTGATCTTGGCAGCATAAATCCCATGATAGCTATGCCTTTCCATCCAAGCAATGTCTATGAGATTGCTCAGGTAAATGAAAATGCAGAGGATATTTTTGCAGATGTAGAAAAGAGAGCAAAGGTAAGCTTTGGTGACAAGGTAGAATTTTCTCTTATGGACAAGATAAAAGATGGCCGGATAATGGTGGATCAGGGCATAATAGCCGGATGTGCCGGAGGCGGATTCGAAAATATCTGTGCAGCCGCTGATATCTTAAAGGGAAAATTCATTGGAAACGACAGATTTACCTTAAGCGTATATCCTGCATCTACACCGATATTCATGGAGGTCGTAAAGAACGGTGCTGCTGCGGCAATTTTAGAGAGCGGTGCTATCCTGAAGACAGCTTTCTGCGGACCATGCTTCGGAGCAGGCGATACACCTGCCAACAATGCCTTCAGTATAAGGCATTCAACAAGAAACTTCCCCAACAGGGAAGGCTCAAAGGTGCAGAACGGACAGGTTGCCTCAGTGGCACTGATGGATGCAAGATCCATAGCCGCTACAGCTGCAAACAAGGGAATACTGACCCCTGCCACAGAGTTTGATGGAACCGTAGGCAGATACGAATACCACTTTGACAGCGAGATCTATAAGAACAGGGTATTTGATTCACACGGCGAGGCGGATCCGAATGTCGAGCTGCAGCTGGGCCCCAATATCAAGGACTGGCCAAAGATGTCAGAGCTTCCTGAAAACCTTGTTCTCAGGGTGGTATCAGAGATACATGACCCGGTGACAACTACTGATGAGCTGATTCCTTCCGGAGAGACCTCATCCTACAGGTCAAATCCTCTTGGCCTTGCGGAGTTTACTTTATCCAGAAAGGATCCTGAGTACGTGGGACTTGCAAAGGAGATAAGGGCTGCCCAGGAGGCTCTTACAGAGGGTAAGGATCCTGTGGGTGCATGGCCTGAGCTCAAGGGAGTTCTTGATGTGATAAAGAGTCAGTTCCCTGAGATCTCAAATGAGAATCTCGGATTTGGATCAACCATCTTTGCTGTAAAGCCGGGAGACGGATCTGCAAGGGAGCAGGCTGCATCCTGCCAGAAGGTACTTGGCGGGTGGGCAAATGTGGCAAACGAGTATGCTACAAAGCGCTACCGCTCAAATCTTATCAACTGGGGAATGCTGCCGTTTATTATAAAGGACGGAGAGCTTCCGTTTAAGAACAGGGATTACATCTTCCTTCCGGGAATACGGAGCGAGGTTGAAAAACGGAGCAATGAGATCAGGGCATTTGCAGTTTCAGACGGTAAAATGCAGGAATTTGCACTTTCTCTTGGCAATCTTACAGACGATGAGAGAAAGATAATTCTGGATGGTTGCCTGATAAACTTCAACCGCGTAAAATAAGCATATGTCATCTTACACATTTTATTTAAAAAAACTTGTTATCATGGGACTGTTGTTGTCCCTTAGCGGAAGCGTCGCCTCATGCGGCGCTTCTTCTGCCGAAATACAAACAGAGCACTGGGAGCTTGATGAAAACTTTGAGGGAACGGAAGTAGAAATTGAAGTTCCAAAGCAGATTCCCGGGATACTCACAGATCAGGTCGGATTTGGTCCGGCTTCTGATAAGGCCTTAGTATTTAAGGGAGAAAAGCTCCCCGGAAAGTTCTTCATATTGGACAGTGAGAGCGGAGAAACGGTATATACCGGGGAGATAGTCAAATCCTCCTACAATGAAGAACTTGATGAGTACGACAATCTGGGATATTTCAGTGATCTGGATAAAAAGGGACGTTATCACGCCTATTCGGATGCACTGGGGGAGTCATATGATTTTTCCATAAGAGACGGCATCTATGAGGAACTGACAGATCAGGCATGTAAAATGCTTTTTGACGCCATGGAAAAGGAGTCCGGGCAGAGAGATGTTCGCAAGGATTGCAGGGTAGCAGATGCGCTGCTTATGGCATATGAGATGAACAAAGGCGCTTTTTCAGATGATCTTGGGATACAAGAGAGCGGCAATGGGATTCCTGACATCGTTGACAAGGCCAGGGATGAGGTAAAAGGCCTGCTTTCTGATGACACTTATCCGGAAGATGAAAAATACACGGCAAAGGATGGCCTTTATTTTGCGGCGATCCTTGCAAAGATATCGGTGGCTTTCAGTGATCTGGATACGGATTTTTCTGATGATTGTCTGCAGAGAGCACAAAATGCCTGGGATTCCTGCCATGAACATGACGCAGGGGATGTGGAAACGGATGAGTTTTATGCTGCTGCACAACTGTATCGCGCCACAGGAGTAACACAGTACCATGATGTCCTTCTGAAGTTTTTTAAAAGGGAGGACTTCAGGGAGCTTTTTAACAGTGATGACAATGTATTTATGGGATCAGTCTCGTATCTTTCGATAAGCGGAGATACCGATCTGGAGATATGTAACATGCTTATGAAGGCACTGCTCCAAAGAGCTGAAGAGATTGCAGGCAGGGCATCCAATTCAACTTATCTTGTATCCGACCTTGGGCTGGATGACGGATTTGAGAAAATGCTTAGTGACATGAAGTGCCTTACAATAACAGATCATGTAATTTATAATCATGAGTACACCACGATAATAGAGGATCACATACACTACCTTATGGGAAGAAATCCAAAGGCGGTTAATTTTGTGACGAGGGATACCGAAGGAAGCTATGAGAATGCCGGCGAAGAGGGCATAATGGAGGATCCGGAGAAAAATGCGCTCCTGATTTTTATGCTGAGTATCCTTGCAGGAACGGGCATCGACAACTGATGACAGCGCAGCAGATGGCAATTTAGACAAGTAATAAAGTCGATTTATTTGGTGACAGTAGCACCGGCATCGACGATTGATTACAACGCGGAAGAAGGAGTCGATACCCGTGTAGCTTTTCTTATTTGCAACAATGCAACTGTGGTGTTAATATGGATTGGTCATGAATACAAATATAAATGGACTTAAGATAAATTATATAGAAGAGGGAGAGGGACCTCTCCTTGTGATGCTTCATGGCTGGGGGTCGAACTGTGACCTCTTTTCGGGCGTTATAGGTTTTGCCAAAAAGGCATATCACGTTGTCGCAATGGATATGCCCGGATTTGGCAAGAGTGATGAGCCAAAAGAAGCAATGGATGTGGACGACTATGTGAATTTTGTTCTGGATTTTATCAGACAGCTTTTTCCGAATGAGGACAAGATCATATTTCTTGGGCATTCCATGGGAGGAAGGATCATCATCAAGCTGGCGTCAGGATTGCATGAGGGCAGGTTCAAGGCACATTTTGCTATTCCGAAGGTAATCCTTACTGATTCTGCAGGTGTGTTGCCGGTAAGGACAGAAGCGCAGAAAAAGCGTACCAAACGGTATAAGCTTTATAAAAATATCCTGATCAAAACCGGAATTTCAAAGGCCTTTCCAAATACTCTTGATGCACTTCAAAGGAAATTCGGAAGTGCAGATTACGCGGCGGCTTCTCCTGTGATGAGGCAGAGCCTGGTGAAGGTCGTAAATGAAGATCTGGTGCCGTATATGCCGCAGGTCACAATGCCGGCTCTTCTGATCTGGGGAGACAAGGATACAGCGACTCCGCTTTCGGATGGAAAAAAGATGGAGGAGCTGATGCCTGAAGCAGGACTTGCTGTCATAGAGGGGGCGGGACACTACTCATTTATCGACAATCTGTATTTATATAACAAGATTCTGGGAAGCTTCCTGGGAATCTCTATGTGAGGTGGCTTTAGATGTTTTTTTACCTGCTGATGTATATTCCTGTCATATGCTTTGCTGTACTGGGGCTTCGGTATCACACACACATGCTGCAGCTTTCGAGCTATCAGTTTCAGGGATATTTCAGACATCTGAAAACGGACCGCAAGAGGGTGATCTATCACCTCTGTTTTGTGATGCTTGCGTTCATATCGCTGTCCGTTATGGAACAGAATAATGGAATAAGAATTGTTCCGGCAATTGCGGCACTTGTATTTTTTGTAGGCCTTTTTATATCCTATTTTCCCAAAAAGGCCAAGAAAAAATTCGTTGTAACAGACAGAGTAAAGAGGCTTTTTGTCACCTATTGTGTTTTGTCAGTAATTATCCTTCTGTGGCCCTGGCTGACCATGATTGGAACCGGCAGTCAGGCAGCATATGACCACAGCAGATATATACTGTTTAAACTTGTTGCTTCGATGATGATCATATATATAGGCAGTATTCCGTTTATTCCTGCCCTCGGCAATCTGATAAATAAGCCGATTGAGCAAAGGATAAACAGATGGTTCATCGATGATGCCAAAAGAATGCTCAAAGAGCACAGGGATCTGAGGATAATCGGCATCACGGGAAGCTATGGAAAGACAAGCGTCAAATATTATCTGACGACTCTTTTATCAGAAGGCTTCAGCGTTCTTATGACTCCTGAGAGCTACAACACGCCCATGGGAATCGTCAGGACAATAAGGGAGCATTTAAAGCCTACCCATGAGATATTTGTATGCGAGATGGGAGCAAGGCATCTCCACGATATCAGGGAGATAACGGATATTGTTCATCCTGATGACGGTATACTAACATCCATTGGATATCAGCATCTTGAGACTTTCCACAGTCTGGAGAATATCATCAGTACCAAGTATGAGCTTCTTGATGCGGTGGATGAAAAGGAAAAGGCTGAGGGAGGAAAGACACCGGGCAGACACCTTAAGTTTGTCAACGGGGATAACGAGATTATCAGAAACAATATGAAATACTCTGATGCGATAACCTATGGTTTGTCTGACGGCAACGATTTTCAGGCGAAGGATGTAAAGGTTACCGGTGCGGGGACGAGCTTTACTGTCAGTACAAAGAGCGGAGAGAGCGCTGAGTTCTCTACAAAGCTTGTGGGAAGGCACAATGTTGAGAATATTGTCGGTGCAATAGCGGCGGCAAGCTCTCTGGGAGTACCCATGAACAAGCTCAGGATGGCTGTAAGACGTCTTCAGAGTGTACCTCACAGACTTGAGCTTACAAGGCATGGAAATGTGGCTATCCTTGATGATGCCTACAATTCAAATCCCAATGGTGCAAGGGTTGCTCTGGAGACACTTGCACTTTTTGAAGACAGTGTAAAGATACTTGTCACTCCGGGAATGGTAGAGCTTGGAGAAAAAGAGGACGAGTACAATGCGGAATTTGGCAAGCAGGCAGCAGCTGTCTGTGATTACATCATTCTTGTAGGTGAGAAAAACAGTCCGTCAATTAAGAGAGGAGCAGAGGAAGCCGGCTTTTCTTCTGAAAGAATTTTTGTAAAAGGCACGTTTACAGAGGCATCTGCACTTATGTATGAGCTGGATGCCGGTAAAGAGAAGGTCATATTGCTTGAAAATGATCTTCCTGACAATTATAAATAAGTTGGAAACTATTCATGGCAAGGTACAGTTAATCAGATTATGTAAACTGTAGACCGCCCTGAGAGATAAATGATTATATGAAAGAAGGCGTAATATGAAGCTTAAGGTAGCTGTATTATTCGGAGGAAAAAGTACTGAGCATGAGATATCGATCATCTCAGCCATACAGGCAATAGGCAGTATGAACAAAGAGAAGTATGAGATCATACCGGTCTATATGACCAAGAACAATGATTATTATGTGGGCGAGTTCATAGACAAAATTGAAGAGTACACACATATCCCGGAGCTTCTTAAAAAGAGCACTCAGGTCATCTGGATAAAGGATGGTGACAGGGTCAATCTGTCCAGATACCCGATGAAGAAGTTCGGAAACAATGTCATAACAGAGGTTGACCTTGCGTTTCCGATAGTTCATGGAACCAATGTGGAAGACGGAACCCTGCAGGGATTTCTTGCAACACTGGGTCTGCCGGTAGTAGGCTGCGATGTTCTCTCATCGGCAGTCGGAATGAACAAGTATGTGATGAAGACTGTTTTAAGGGACAACGGTATACCGGTACTTGACTGCAAGTGCTATACCTGGAAGGACTATGAGGATGTGGACGGACTTGTTTCACAAATCGAAGCAGCCTTTTCATATCCTGTCATTATTAAGCCATTGAATCTTGGTTCCAGCATAGGTATCAAGAAGGCATCTGACAGGGAACAGCTCCTTGAAGCCCTTGAGCTTGGCTTTGAATTCTCAAAAAAGATTCTTGTTGAGCATGCGATCAGCGAGCTTAAAGAGATAAACTGCTCTGTACTTGGTGATTATGAGTCTGCAGAGGCCTCCGAGTGTGAGGAGCCGGTAAACTCAGATGATATCCTTTCATTTGAGGATAAGTACATCGGTGGAGGAAAGGGAGGAAGTAAGGGACAAAAGAGCGGTGGAAGCAAGGGCATGGCATCGCTGAAGAGAAAGATTCCTGCAGACATTACTTCGGAGATGAGAGACAGGATCAGGAAGATGGCAGTTGATGCCTTCAGATGTCTTGGCTGCAGTGGTGTTTCAAGGATTGACTTCATGATAGACAAGAGTACCAATGAAGTGTACCTTAACGAGATCAATACAATTCCGGGGTCACTGTCTTTTTACCTGTGGGAACCGCTAGGAATGAAGTATGAGCATCTTCTCGACAACATGATACAGCTTGCTTTAAAAGCAGACCGCGAGAACCGGAAGGTGGTATACACATTTGAGACCAACGTACTTGAGGGCGTTCACCTGGGCGGCGGCTCGAAGGGTACTAAAGGCTGATTTGCGGATATAGCTATCGAAGAAAACAGGATTTTCTGAAGGATATTTTATAAAACAGGGAGAGATATAAGGGGCATTTTTATGATACGTTTGATACTTGCAGTGCTGTTTGTCGTCATATTTCTGATCGTCAGCCTGCCGATACAGCTGATTTTACTTATTGTGGGAAAGTTTAATCCATGGGCCAAGAAGACAATATCCCTTGCGATCGTAAGCTGGGCTTTTAATGTTGTTTCTTTTATAAGTGGTGTTAAACAGACTGTAATAGGTGAGGAAAATGTTCCGAAGGATAAGGCGGTGCTGTATGTGGGCAATCACCGAAGCATTTTTGATATTGTGCTTGCCTATCCCAGGGTTCCGGGACCTACGGGCTTTATAGCCAAGAAGGAGATACTGAAGGTCCCTATCCTAAACATCTGGATGATCTATATGGACTGCCTGTTTCTTGACAGAAGCAATATAAAGAAGGGGCTCGAGATGATCCTGACAGCTATTGACAAAGTAAAGAACGGAATCTCTATATTCATTTATCCTGAGGGAACAAGAAACAAAACAGATAAGCCTCTTGGAGAATTCCATAAGGGAAGCTTTAAGATAGCACAGAAATCCGGCTGCCCGATAGTGCCTGTAGTAATAAATCATTCAAGGGAAATCCTTGAGGACCATTTTCCCTTCATTAAGTCAACCCATGTGGTAATCGAGTACGGAAAGCCCATAGTTATAAGCGAACTGTCAAAAGAGGACCAGAAGAGTATAGACAATTATGTCAAAAAAATAATGGAAGAAATCTATTTAAAGAACGAAACCTGATAACTTAAGTCCGACTATGTTGCATAGTCGGATTTTTGATTATATAGTGTTAGATAAGATATGACTTTTGACCTCAGCAGCTTATGATGGGAAAGAGAGGTACTTGGAGTGATCATTATAAAGGGCGGACATGTAATAGATCCGGAGAGCGGATTAAATGAAAAGAAGGATCTGGTGATAGAGGGATGGCAGATTACGGAGATATGTGAGCCTGAAAGCCCAAAAATCAATGACTGTCTTTCCGATCCGGAGTGTGAGGTGATAGATGCTTCCGGTATGATAGTTGCTCCGGGTCTCGTTGACTGCCATGTACATTTCAGGGATCCGGGCTTTACTTACAAGGAGGATATCGAGACAGGGTCAAAAGCAGCGCTTCGTGGTGGTTTTACAACAGTTGTCATGATGGGCAATACCGAGCCGCATTTTGATAATTATGATACGGTAAGAAACGCTGTGCTAAAGGGCGCCCGCTGCGCACCCATACGGGTATTTGCCTGTGGAAATGTCACAAAGGGCATGGAGGGCAAGGAGCTGGTTGACATGGACGAGCTACTAAAGGCCGGAGCGGTTCTTTTTACAGATGATGGAAAGCCGATAACGGATGAAGGGCTCATGGAGCAGGCGTGTATAGAGGCTTCTAAGCGCAATAAGATAATCAGTCTGCACGAGGAGGATCCCGCCTTCATAACCGAGAATGGGATCAACGCCGGGGAAGTTGCTAAAAAGCTGGGCATAACAGGCTCTCCAAGGCAGGCTGAGGTTTCCATGGTTGAGAGGGATATCGACATAGCAGAAAGGACAGGTGCCTCTATAGTTATCCAGCACATAAGTGCTGAACAGTCTGTAAAGCTGATCCGTGATGCAAAAAAGAGAGGAGTAAAGGTGTATGCTGAGGCAACACCGCACCACTTTACTCTGACTGAAAGTGCAGTATTGAAATACGGTACACTTGCCAAGATGAATCCGCCTCTTAGGCTTGAGAGTGACAGAATGGCCATAATAGAGGGGCTAAGGGACGGAACAATCGAAATGATAGCGACTGACCATGCACCTCACGCCTCATACGAAAAGGAAAAAGAGCTTACGAGCGCACCAAGCGGTATAACAGGTCTTGAGACATCGCTTGCACTTGGCATAAAGGAACTCGTAAACCCGGGATTTCTGACAATGGAGCAGCTCCTTGAAAGAATGACTATCGGTCCTGCGAGGGTCTGCGGACTTGATGCCGGGTATTTGCACTCAGACGGATATGCTAATATTGTAATATTTAGCCCTGATGAGGAGTGGACTTATGAAGAGAGTGCTTCTAAATCGTCTAACTCACCGTTTTTTGGCTGGAAGCTTCCGGGCAGGATACATTTTGTTATAAGCATGGGGGTCATAGCATACAGGGTTCAGACATCCGGTAAGTAAAAACGATTGAAACCAAATAAATATCAGATCGTCTTTACCGGTGTACCGCAACGATTATTTCTTTACTTATTTGCACCAACTTGCCGCCATGTGATGTGTTGCCATAAGCCGTCGATGTAAGGCGGGAGCTGTCAGTATCGATTATCAAAGAATACAGAGGAGATTGTGATATGTCCGGAAAGCAGAAATGCGCTTCAAAGGTCATCAGCCAGAAAATGATTGCTGATGGGATTTATGATATGTGGCTTGAGGCCGATTTTGCAGGGGATGTGGTCCCCGGTCAGTTTATTGGAGTTTATACGGTGAATAAAGCAGCTCTGCTGCCAAGGCCTATCAGCATATGCGAGGCTGATAGGAAAGGATCGGCCATAAGGATAGTCTACCGTGTAGTAGGAACCGGCACTGCAGAGTTTGCATTGTATGGCCCTGGTGATTACATAATGATCCTTGGACCCTTAGGCAACGGCTTTCCGCTTGATGAGGCAGAGGGAAAAAACGTTGTGGTGATGGGCGGCGGAATCGGCGTTCCACCTCTTCTTGAAACTGTCAAAAGGCTTTCGGAGAAAAAGACTCCGGGTCCGGGTGAAATAAATGCAGTCATGGGCTACAGGAGCCGGGATACGTTTCTTTCAGATGAGTTTTCGAAGTATGCCGGGCTCTATATTGCCTCAGATGATGGCAGTGTCGGCGTAAAAGGCAATGTAATTGATGCCTTGAAGGAAAGCGGTAAAAAACCGGATCTTATTTTTGCCTGCGGCCCCATGCCCATGCTTAAAGGTATCAAGAGCTATGCAGAGGAAAACGGCATTAAAGCCTATCTGTCCCTTGAAGAGCGCATGGCCTGCGGCGTAGGCGCATGCCTTGGCTGCGTCTGCAGGACAAAGGAAGCGGACAGCCACTCACACGTCAAAAATGCAAGAATCTGCACCGAGGGCCCTGTATTCGATGCATCTATTCTTGATCTGTAAAAGGAGACATCGCCAATGAACACAAAAGTATCCATATCCGGCATCACCTTTAAAAATCCCGTAATGACTGCGTCCGGCACCTTTGGCTCCGGAATGGAGTATTCGGACTTCGTAGACCTTGGAAGGCTGGGAGCTGTAGTGACCAAGGGTGTTGCAAACGTTCCCTGGGAAGGAAATCCTACCCCAAGAGTTGCAGAGGTTTATGGCGGAATGCTCAATGCCATTGGCCTTCAGAACCCGGGAGTTGAGGTCTTTGTCGAAAGGGATCTTGAATTTTTGAAAAAATATGATACTAAGGTAATAGTTAATGTCTGTGGAAAGACTGTTGAAGATTACCTTGAAGTAGTGGAGAGACTATCCGATGAAGATAGAGTGGATATGCTCGAGATAAACGTGTCATGCCCCAATGTCAGGGAGGGAGCCATAGCTTTTGGCCAGAAGGCCGATGCACTCTTTGGGATAACGAGTAAGATAAAGGAAAAAGCAAAGCAGCCGGTCATAATGAAGCTGAGCCCCAATGTCACCAGTATAAGTGAGATGGCAAAGGCTGCAGAGGCAGCAGGAGCAGACGCTGTTTCCCTGATAAATACGTTGACGGGTATGAAGATAGACATATACAGGAGAAGATTTGCTCTGGCGAACAGGACAGGCGGTCTGTCGGGACCGGCAATCAAGCCAGTGGCTGTCAGAATGGTTTATGAAGCGGCCCATGCTGTAAAGATACCTGTCATAGGTATGGGTGGAATTGCCAGTGCAGAGGATGCCATAGAGTTTATCATGGCAGGAGCGACCGCAGTAGCTGTGGGAGCCATGAACTTCCATGATCCTTACACAACAGTCAGAGTCATGGAGGGCATAGAAAAATTTATGGAAAGTGAAGGAATAGAGGATATAAACAGTATAAGAGGAATAAATCTATAAAAGAAAAGGGGAAGAGCTTTTAAGGGCTCTTCCTCTTTTGTTACTAGCAACGTTTTTCAGGTTTCGGTCTTTCCCGTCAGCTCGTCAAAGCCTTTCATAACAGCATCAAAGGTCTGCTTAGAGATATCCGGGAGTTCACCACCCCAGGTCTTTTCAGCCTGTTTGTAGCCTTTTTCAAATGCTGACCTCATATGCTCGAGCTTATCAGGATCGTCTCCTGCAAGCGCCTTGGCAAAATCGAGGATCCTTGAAGAGGTCTGTTTAACACCCCAGTAGCCGTCCTCTGAAATGTCCTGCTGCGCCTGCGCTTTGGTAGCTGCATCAACGGTGAAATCACCCTTTGCAAGAAACTTCCAGATTGAGTCATCGCCATTGTCGACGTTGGCGATACCATAGCTTTTAGCCTGCTTGCCCATCATCTTGTGGACTATGTCCAAAAGCTGCTGTTGACGAAGAGCATCATCGGCCTTGAGCTGCTGAATGATCTTGGTTCTGTCTGTCCCCTTTGAAGATATCCCCCGGGATTTTGAAGGATCATCTTCTGATTTCTCGTATACTGCAGCCGCTTCAGCTTTAACCTTGACTTCCTCGTCCTTTTTTTTGTCTTCCACAGGTGCATTGACGGCAGAAGCATAGGTCGTTGCGATGTTGTTAGTAACCTCGGTAAGTCCGTTTACGCCCATATTGAACTCCTTTTCCGCGTCAGGTTGCTAATACCGCGCTTGAAACGAAACTATAGTTTACCTAATCAGCTTATCGGCACATTTTAAAAAAACTTTAGGGTTTGAATTAAAATTTTTCATTTTTTTAGTATTTTTTTTCTTGTATTGAAAAGAATACAGTGAGAATATGAATTATAGCATTTTGGATGCTAAACCCAGACCTGGAGCGGCTTTGAATATGGAAATTATTAGAAAGGCATACGCCAAACTGAATTTCGGACTTGATGTCACCGGCAGAAGAGCTGACGGATATCATCTGGTTAAGATGATAATGCAGAATATAAATATTTATGACACACTGACCTTTAAGGATAGCAATACAGGTGAAATAAGACTCTCATGCTCTTCCGACAGGATACCTGCAGATGACTCTAACCTCATAGTCAAAGTGGCAAAACAACTCAGGGAAGAGTTTTCCTTGGACAAAGGGGTAGATATTACTCTTGAAAAGAGGATACCGGCAGCAGCTGGGATGGCCGGAGGAAGTACAGACGCTGCGGCTTGTTATCACGCCTTAAATGAATTGTGGAAGCTGGGGCTTTCACAGGAAGAACTTTTAAGGCTTGGGGTAAAGCTCGGAGCTGATATACCATACTGTATAGTAGGAGGAACAGCGCTGGCAGAGGGAATAGGTGAAGAGCTGACTGTTTTGAAGGACTGCCCAAAGCTTCCGCTTGTAATTGCCAAACCGTCCATAGATGTTTCAACCGGCTGGGTCTATAAGGAGCTGGACGACAGTACAGACATAGATCACCCGGATATAGACGGGATACGAAGGGCCATGGAGGAAGGGAATATTGCTAAGATGTGCAGCCTGATAGGAAATGTTCTTGAGCCTGTAACCGCATCGAAATATGTGGTGATTAAGGAAATAGAGAAAATCCTTGAGGATGGCGGTGCCATCAGGGCATTCATGACAGGAAGCGGGCCTACGGTCTTTGGAATCTATGAGGATGAGAAAAGGGCCAAAGAGGGGTTTGAACAGATAAAAATGAGCGGATTGGCGCCTGAGCTGTTTTTGACAGAGACGATCAATCCTAACCGATAGATTATTCTCAGCTTCAATGAGGAAACAGATATGAACAGAGACGTTGAAGTGAATGTAACAGGAATACATGCAAGAGACGGTGAGCCTACGGAAAAGGTAGAGACAAGTGTTCCGGGTGTCTTTCTGCAGATGGAGGACGGAAGTCTGATTATTGAATATGACGAAAGCCAGGAGACCGGCAGCGGTACGATGAAGGCTCACAGCAAGGTTCTGATCAATCCCGATGGAAGAAGCATGGAGGTAGTAAGGTCAGGCTTTAGCAATTCAAGATTCTCCTTTGGCGATGAGCTGGTGTATGACACAGAGTATCTTACTCCGTACGGAGCCATGATGATGAAGGTCAGGACAAACAGCTTTGATTTCACCAGGGCGAGAAATGACGACGAAATTAGGGTTGTAGCTGAGTACGACCTTGAGATAGAAGACAGGGTCATTTCAAGCTCTATGATAGTAATAGACGTAAAAAATGCGGTGGCAAACTGACTTGCCACCGCTTATTTTTATTTGACCATTTTGGCTCCGGCCTTTTCCTGAGCCTTTGCAACCAGGTTTTTGAAAAAGCCTTTCTTTTCCTCGGGGGGTGCGATCCTGCCTCTGATACCTCTGACCTCAGTTACATAGATACCACTGACGGAAGCCTTTACTTCCTTTTTTGTAGGGACGGAATCGAAAATCTTCTCATCGCAGATAAGACTCATGACTCTGTTTCCGATCCTCACCTTCAGGATTGGGAGCTTTGAACCACGAAGGAGACGCGGCGTCTGATCGATCACCGACTGGGGAAGCCCTGCGTCCTTTAGCTTCATTCTCTTTTTATCGATTATCAGCATGGTCACCGTCTGTTTCATGGCATCCAGCTGAGCCTGTTGTTCTGCCTGTTTTTTCTGAGCTCTTTTTCCCAAAATGATAAGCGCAACTATTGCGGCTATAAGGATCAGAGCAATTACAATTAATACTATCAACCCTGCGTTCAAAACAAAACCCTCCAAAATTCAATTAAAAAGTGCACTATTTATTTTAACACTCTTTGACTTTTCAGGCAATAATTTGCACAGATGATTCCTATTAGATAAAAACACTTTAATAAGAAGAAAAGGTGTGGTAATATGAAAAATATTGTTTTATTAAGTTTAATGAGGTGAATTAGTATGAAAAAGAAACATAGAGTACTTGCGGCAATGGCTGTGGCAGCTATGATGCTCTCTGCCTGCGGTGGTGCGGCGAATGAAACAACGAATGACGCTTCCGGTGCTGATTCTTCAGTCACTGCTTCTTCTGAGGCTTCGAGCCAGGAACAGACTGCAGATTCTGCGGCAGCAGCGTCTATAGAGACCATCGATGTGTCGGGTCTTCCTACTACGACACTTAAGGAGATTGATGTTGACAGCCTTGTCAAGCTGGGAGAATACAAGGGGTTAAAGCTTGAAACAACCAAAAAGGAAGTAACGGATGCTGATGTTGAGAACAGCTTAAAGAGTGCTTTTGCAAGAAATCCCAGGATGGTCGAGGTAAAGGACAGGAAGGTTCAAAAGGGCGATACTGCTGTAATAGACTATGCAGGAAGATACGCTGATACGGATGAGGCCTTCCAGGGAGGAGCGGCCAATGATTATAATCTGGAGATCGGTTCAGGTACATTTATTCCCGGATTTGAGGACGGACTTATAGGCGTCACCCCGGGAGAGACGGTAGACCTAAAGCTCACTTTTCCCGAGGATTACCATGCAGCTGAGCTGGCAGGCAAGGATGTCATTTTCTCAGTCTTTGTCAAAAAAATACTGGCTAAGGACAGTGAGCCTTCAGATGACTGGGTTAAGGAGATGAACCTTACTGATGCAACAGACCTCGCAGGCTATAAGGCTAATCTCAAAAAGATGCTTGAAGAGGATGCTGAGGAAGAGTACAAAAAGGCACTGATGAATGAGGCAGTAGAAAAAGCGACGGAAAATGCTACTGTAGAGGAAGTTCCGGCAGAGCTTCACAACAGATATTTCGTGCTGGTTTATGATTCGGCACAGACCGCTGCCCAGCAGGTTTATTATATGTACGGCATACAGGTTTCGCCTGAGGAATATGTCTCAAATGTGATGGAGAGCAATGGCATAACAGGTACAATCGAGGACTATTTAAATGATCTCGCCGACAAGCAGTCCAAAAAGTGCATGGTACTTGAGGCAATTGGTCATAAGGAAAACATTGAGATTACAGACGATATTGTCAATAAATACATTCAGGACGATTACGACAACTTCTATAGCAAGAATTTCAGCACAATTGACGAGTACAAGAAGACTTTTGATCCAGAGGATTACAGGGAACAGATAATGGCAGACAAGGTTGCTGAATTCCTTGTCGAGAACGCAGCAAAATAATTAACCGGAAGGGGATGAGCATATGGAACTGACTGATATCAGAGAATTGTTTGAAAAACAGGATGACTTTGCAGACAAGAGGGTTACGGTAGGCGGATGGATAAGAAGCATCCGTGATTCAAAGGCAATAGGCTTTATAGTGCTTAATGACGGTACTTTCTTTAAGCCATTGCAGATAGTTTATACGGATAAGCTTAAGAACTTCGCAGAGATAAGCAGGCTCAATGTCGGAGCTGCGGTAATTGCTACAGGCACGATCGTAGCTACACCCGGGGCGAAGCAGCCATTTGAGATGCAGGCAGAGAGTGTTGAAATTGAGGGAGCTTCAACAGCCGATTACCCTCTTCAGAAGAAGAGACATACTCTTGAGTTTTTGAGGACAATTCCTCATCTTCGTGCAAGAACAAACACCTTTGAGGCTGTATTCAGAGTTCGTTCCGTTGCTGCCTATGCCATACACTCATTCTTTCAGGAAAGAGGCTTTGTATATGTCCACACTCCGCTGATCACAGGAAGTGACTGTGAGGGTGCAGGAGAGATGTTCCAGGTTACAACCATGGATCTGAACAATGTCCCCAGGACAGAGGACGGAAGCGTGGACTACTCAAAGGATTTCTTTGGAAAGCCTGTCAACCTGACTGTAAGCGGACAGCTGAATGTCGAGACCTACGCTTTTGCTTTTAAGAATGTATATACCTTCGGACCAACCTTCAGAGCAGAGAATTCAAACACGACACGCCATGCGGCAGAGTTCTGGATGATAGAGCCTGAGATGTGCTTTGCAGACCTCAAGGATGACTGCGACACGGCTGAGGCCATGCTCAAATATGTCATCAGCTATGTGCTTGAGCATTGTCCGGAGGAGATGGCATTTTTTAACGAGTTTATAGACAAGGGCCTTATCGACAGACTGAATAATGTTGTGAACAGTGAATTTGGCAGAATAACCTACACAGAGGCTATAGAGCTTTTGTCAAAACACAATGACAAATTTGATTACAAGGTAAGCTGGGGCTGTGATCTTCAGACTGAGCACGAGAGATACCTCACGGAACAGATCTTTAAGAAACCGGTATTCGTTACAGATTATCCGAAGGAGATAAAGGCCTTCTACATGAAGCTGAATGAAGATGGCAAAACTGTTGCTGCAGCTGACTGCCTTGTTCCCGGAATCGGTGAGATTGTAGGAGGAAGCCAGAGAGAGGATGATCTTGAGACTCTTGAGAAGAGGATGGATGAGCTGGGGCTGAAGAAGGAAGATTATCAGTTTTATCTTGACCTTAGAAAATATGGAAGCGTTCGTCACGCAGGTTTTGGTCTTGGCTTTGAAAGATGCGTTATGTATCTTACCGGAATGGGCAACATCAGGGATGTTGAATCTTTCCCGCGCACTGTTGGAAATTGTGAATTATGATGCTATACTAAATATAGTAGTCAATTGGGGATTATTCACAAGTTATTCCTTAGGATCAGGCAAGGGGGTATGGGTATGAAAAAGAGTTGTTCTGTTGTTGCCGTTATACTGACCCTTGTTTTTTTGTTGCTTTGTCCGGTGAAATCCTACGCAACCACCAGCCAGGAGCTCAAGGAAGCTCAGAAGAAGCTGGAGGCAGAGCAGAAGGAACTGGAAAAGCAGAAAAAAGCTGCACAGAGTCAGCAGAATGCCAATGAGAATAAGCTAAATGAGGCCAACAATCAGATCAATCAGACTTCCGAAGCTATGGGTGAGACTAAGGAGCAGATTGATACTACATCGGAGGAGATTGTAGGCCTCTTGACTGATATCGATTTTATCAAGGAGGATATTTCCGAAAAAGAGATTCAGATTGTTAAGACCAATGAGGAGTATGAGCAGGCCAAACAGAATGAGGAGACTCTCTATGAGTCTATGGTGCAGAGAGTCAAGTTTATGTACGAAAAGGGTAACTACTCTTACGTTCAGATCCTTCTCACTGCAAGCAGCTATTCCGATGCTCTGAATAAGGCCCAGTATGTTGAGCAGCTGTATGAATATGACAGGATAAAGCTCGGAGAGTTCATTGACGCCAAGGAAGCAGCGCAGGCTCTTGGAATACAGCTTGAGGAGGAGAGGTCAGAGCTGGAGGCTTCCAAGTATGAGCTTGAGGAAGAAGAAGCGTACATGGAGAAGCTTCTTGCGCAGTATAAGGCTCAATATGCTGACTATGAAGTGAAGCTTGCACAGGCAAGGCAGAATGCGGCTGTCTATACGGCCAGGATAAAGAGTCAGCAGGCCAGCATTGCCAGCATTCAGAAACAACTTGAGACAAAACAGAAGGAAGTCAATAATGCAAAGCAGGCCACCCAGGCGGCGCTTGCAGCAGAGAAGGCAGCAGCTGAAAAAGCGGCAGCAGAAAAAGCAGCAGCCAGAACGGCAGCTCAGGAGAGACTGTCTGAACTGAAGGCGATGCAGGAAAACGGTGAGGAAGTAGACGAGAATGAGCTGGCAGAGCTTGCTAAAATATTGGAAAGTACTGCTGATGTTGCATCGTCCAAAAGCTCATCTTCAAAATCAACTGCAACGTCATCGTCTGGTTCAAACACAACAACATCATCATCGACTACCACAACAACGTCATCCGGCGGATCCGGTTCATCGGGATCTTCATCCGGAAGTTCAAAATCATATTCTCCGCCAGGGAGTGCAACCGGAAGCAACGTAGCAAACTATGCCTGCCAGTTTGTCGGTAATCCCTATGTTTCAGGCGGAACAAGTCTTACAAACGGAGCCGACTGCTCGGGCTTTGTGTATTCGGTTTACAAGGCATTTGGTATTTCAGTACCTCGTACATCGTGGGAACAGGGTACCCACGGACGCGAGGTTTCCTATTCAAATGCCCAGCCCGGTGATGTTATCTACTACGGCGGACATGTTGGAATTTATATAGGCGGTGGACAGATTGTTCACGCAAGTACGCAGAAGACAGGTATAAAAATCAGCTCAGCGACTTACAGATCGATTATAAGCGTCAGGAGATTTCTCTGATTCTTTAACAGGAGGCAGAATGGCTTTTGAAGAAAAAGTTATAGTAATAGATTTCGGAGGACAGTACAATCAGCTTGTAGCAAGGCGCGTCAGGGAATGTAATGTATACTGCGAGATATATTCATACAGGACACCAATTGAGAAGATAAAGGATATGGCTCCAAAGGGAATCATCCTAACCGGCGGACCAAATTCCTGCTATGAGGAGGGTGCTCCTTCGTATGCAAGGGAACTTTTTGAGCTTGGGATTCCGGTTCTTGGGCTATGCTATGGTGCACAGCTCATGATGCATATTCTCGGAGGAAAGGTTGAGAAGGCTCCTGTACGTGAGTATGGCAAGACACTCACTTTTATTGATTCATCGAAGGATACACTTTTTGCAGGTATCAAGGATGAGACAATAGTCTGGATGAGCCATACTGATTATATAAGTAAGGCAGCTCCCGGATTTGATATCATTGCCCACACGGCAGACTGCCCTGTTGCAGCAGCGGCCTGTGAGGAAAAGAAGCTCTATGCGATTCAGTTCCATCCGGAGGTTCTTCATACAGTAAGAGGAAAAGAGATACTCTTCAACTTTGTCAGGAAAATCTGCGGTACCCTTGGAACATGGAGAATGGATTCCTTCGTAGAGAATACCATAGGGCAGATAAGGGAAAAGGTTGGAGACGGGAAGGTGCTACTGGCCCTCTCCGGCGGAGTTGATTCATCAGTTCTGGCAGCGCTTCTTGCCAAGGCTATTGGAAAGCAGCTCACCTGTGTTTTTGTGGATCACGGACTGCTTCGCAAAAATGAGGGAGATGAGGTCGAGAGCGTTTTTGGACCGGAAGGAAGCTTTGACATAAACTTTATCCGTGTGAATGCTGCCGAGAGATATTACGCAAAGCTTAAAGGGGTGGAAGAACCCGAGAGAAAGCGCAAGATAATCGGTGAAGAATTCATTAGAGTCTTTGAAGAGGAAGCCAAGAAGATAGGTGCTGTCGATTTTCTGGCTCAGGGCACAATTTATCCTGATGTCGTTGAATCGGGACTTGGCGGAGAATCTGCAGTCATAAAGTCTCATCACAACGTGGGAGGTCTTCCTGATTTTGTGGACTTCAAGGAGATAATAGAGCCTCTTCGGTCACTGTTTAAGGATGAGGTCAGGAAAGCGGGGCTGGAGCTTGGACTTCCGGAGTACCTTGTCTACCGTCAGCCATTCCCGGGTCCGGGTCTTGGCATAAGGATAATTGGTGAGGTTAACGCAGAAAAGGTACGTATTGTTCAGGATGCTGATTTTATTTACAGGGAAGAGGTTGCGGCAGCAGGTCTTCAGAAGCTCCCTGATCAGTACTTTGCAGCGCTTTCAAATATGCGTTCAGTCGGCGTAATGGGGGATGAGAGAACCTACGATTACGCTGTAGTTCTCCGGGCCGTTGAGACCGTCGACTTTATGACAGCGGAGGCATCGAACATACCGTTTGATGTCCTTCAAAAGGTCATGAGCCGTATCATAAATGAGGTTAAGGGTGTCAACCGGGTAATGTATGATTTGACGTCAAAACCACCGGGGACAGTGGAACTGGAGTAAATAATAAGCCCTAGAAGTCGCGAAAGTAGCGGATTCTGGGGCTTTGTTTTTCTTATGGCCAAGAATAAACCGGCAGATACGAGCCAGGGGCATTTTGAGGATTTATTGTTTCTGAAAAGACACAGGCATGTGTACTATTGCGGGCGCAGAGTTTATTTCTGATAATGCTGAAAAATATGTCGAAGAAAGGGATAGAGATTCATTGGAATCTGAAGAATTTGTAACATTAAGAGAGTTATGTGATGAATTATCAATATCGCAGGCAACAGGCAGAAACTGGGTTAAGCTGGGCAAAATTGTTCCGGATGGAAAAGAGAAAAACAATCCTCTTTTTTCAGCAAAGTATGTTGAAGCCTTGAAGAGTGAAATAAGCTCCGGAGAGAATAAAGCCTTAAAGAGCAGACGCAACAAAAAATATGTTTCTGGTAATGCATTGTACAAGTCATATGTTTCAGATAGCTGCAAGTCAGTTTTTGAAGTTCAGAAACTGCTTGGCTTGTTGTTAGTAAGTGACCTGGAATTGTCAGAAGATGTAATTTTGCTATTTGTTGCTGATTGCGCTTTGCATTTGTTTGCAGATAAAAACAGGCTCCCTTTTGCAGGAGAAAACAGATTGCTGCATGGATTTGTACGGGGAGAGATATCGATAGGAATATATGACGAATTTGTAAGCGATCTTATAACAGACAGGAATTTGTGTATAGAAATATGTGAAAAATATCCGCTTTTGTTTTCACTTGATTATTCATATGAATATAAAGAGGATGTATTGGGTCTCATATATATATCATGCAAGAATATTGGAAACAGAAAAGCTACAGGGGCATATTATACTTCTAACAGTGTGGTTCAAAAGCTGATAGGAAGTCTTGATATAAGCGGCAGGGATTTAATTCTGGATCCGTGCTGTGGTACAGGGAATTTTTTACTGCAGCTTCCGGAGGACGTAGAAGCTGGATGCGTTTATGGCTTTGATATTGACTTTGCATGCGTGAAAATATCAAGAATCAATATGGCGCTAAGATATAAAAATGCGGACATTCAGACTATACGTGAGCATATTGTCGGGAAGAATTATCTAAAGGACAGAAATGACATAGAGTTTGACTATATCATTGGAAATCCGCCATGGGGTTATGAATTCTCCGAGCAGGAAAAAGTGGAACTCAGATTCATGTATAGTACTGCTGTAGGCAAAAACATTGAGTCTTACGATGTCTTTATTGAGCAGGCAATCAAAAACCTTAAGAAGGGCGGAACGTTATCTTTTGTCCTGCCTGAGGCAATTTTAAATGTAAAGGCACATATGCCTGTGCGGAGCTTCATTATTGACGGAAATTCAATCAACGCGATTGTATATTTGGGAAATGCTTTCGATGGAGTTCAATGCCCTTGTATTATCATGAGCATTACACATACAGGAACGCACCTCTCCACGACAGGTCTTAGAATAGTCAATGGCAGCAGAGACTTTACAATAAATACAGAGAGGGAAGTAACATCAGAGTATTTTAACTTTTTAACAACAGATAAGGAATACGAAATTATAAAAAAGGTAAACCAAATTGATAAAGTGGTGTTTTTGGCGAAAAATGCAGATTTTGCGTTGGGAATCGTGACCGGTGATAACAAAAAATATATTTCGGCGCAGAAAAGTGATGATAACGAAATGGTGCTTAAAGGGTCTGATATTCTCAAATATCGCATAACGCCTACAGACAACTATATCGTCTTTGAGCCCGAAAGCTTCCAGCAGGTTGCTCCTGTGGAGTTGTACAGAGCAGGGGAGAAGCTTCTTTACAGGTTTATCTGCAATCAGCTGGTATTCGCATATGATAACAAACAGACACTTTCTCTGAACAGCTGTAATATTGTAGTTCCTCACATTGACGGAATATCAATCAAATATATACTTGCGATTTTGAATTCAAGAGTTGCGCAGTATATTTATAAAATGCAGTTTAATTCAGTAAAGGTTCTGCGTTCTCATATTGAGAGCATACCAATTCCTGTTGTGGATGATGATATGCATAAAAAGGTCATAGCACTGACGGAAGAACTCATAGAGGGCGGCAGTGCAGATGTTGTGATAAAGCGCTATGATGAGCTTGATGAAGTGATCTTTGATATTTTTATGCTGAATGAAGAAGAGCGTGAGATTGTTAAGGAAGCAGTTGACGGAGAAAACAAATTTCTTTTGTAAAAGATGAGTCATGGCATTTTATATTCAAGACATTGAATGAGCTTTTGTCGGGCAACTCATTGAATAATTATGAAATAAATATAAATTCTAAAGATGTATAGTTGATTTTGAATCTTATACTGCTATAATTTGACAAAGAAAACGACATCACCGATATAGGAGGAAAAAAGAATGTCAGAAGAGAAGAAAATCGTAGAGAAGAAGCTCTCTTTAGATCAGCTTGAAAAAGTAGGGGGCGGATTTAAACAGACTATCAAGGGATATTCATATGGTTGCATTATTAAGTGCCCAAGCTGCGGAAATGCCAATCAGAATGAGTTCTATTGTGATGGAGACATCCTTGCATCCTGTCAGAAGGATCTTTACACATGCGCTATATGCGGACAGCAGTTTGCAGCCGCTTCGGGATATGGAATAACAGATATTCTTTGATTTTTTAGTTCTTAGGGCAAAAGAAGAAATTGCCCTCATGTTTCCGGATTTGCCAGACTCATCTTCAATGTACTGGCGATTGGCAGCAACACAGCAAAGTTATATAAAGCTGTTACACTTTTGTGTAGCAGCTTTTATTGGGAATTTTTTAAGAGGAATTGTTAATCGTCAGGGGGTAAAAGGTAAGATGATAACAGTACGACGTGCCAATAGCGATGATATAGCAAGGATTCTTGAGCTTCTCGTCCAGGTGGACATGGTGCATCATAATGGAAGGCCGGATATATTCAAAGGCCCTGCGACCAAGTATAACGAGAGTGAGCTCAAAGAGATAATTTCAGGGGACAGTACCCCGGTATTTGTTGCTGTGGATGAGAGGAATACAGTACTCGGACATGCATTCTGCATCCACAGGCAGATTACTGATGATCACGTTCTCACAGACATCAGGACGCTGTATATTGATGATATATGTGTGGATGAGAACTGCAGAGGAATGGGTGTAGGGAAAACATTGTATGAGCATGTGGTTGCCTATGCCAGAGAGAACGATTATTATAATATAACGCTCAATGTGTGGTCCTGTAATCCCGGTGCACTTGCATTTTATGAGTCAATGGGATTAAAGCCGCAGAAGGTAGGAATGGAGAATATTCTATGACGAAAAGCCCCTCTGATGGGGCTTTTTTGTTATAATGTATTTAGTCGGGATTCTTGAACGCATTTTCCTTAATGCGCTTAAGAAATCAATGGGTTGATCTTATAAACAAGCGTTCACAGGAGGTATTGCTATCATGAACTATCAGGCAAGATATGATGAATGGATGGAAAGATTAAGTGGCGATGATCCGTTAAGAAAAGAACTGGAATCAATTTCTGACAATGAAACAGAGAAGGAAGAGAGATTTTTTCAGGATCTTGGCTTTGGTACAGCAGGACTTCGCGGAAAGGTCGGAGCCGGTACTAACAGAATGAATTTCCTGACTGTAGGAAAGGCATCCCAGGGTGTTGCGGATTACATAGTATCACAGGGTAAAGATGCAATGGACAAAGGAGTTGTCATTGCCCATGATCCAAGGCATTTTTCCAGGGAGTTTTCAGAGCTGGCAGCGGGAATATTTGCTGCGAACGGTATAAAGGTGTATACTTTCCCGGACCTGCGCCCGACTCCGGAGCTTGCATTCATGGTGAGAAGACTCGGCACAGTATCGGGGATCAATATAACAGCATCTCACAATCCCAAGGATTACAATGGATACAAGGCCTATTGGGAGGATGGCTGTCAGGTCTCATCAGAGGTTGCAGATGGGATGACAGAGTGTATCAATGCGGTAGACATATGGAATGGTATCAAGAGGCTGGATTATGAAGAGGGAGTAAAGTCAGGGAAGATAACTGTCCTGGGTGAGGAATATGACAGGGAGTATCTTGACAGGATTGAGTCCATTGCAATACACGAGGGTGATGAACTGGATCTTTCAATTCCGCTGGTATACACTCCTCTGAACGGCTGTGGCTCAATTCCATTCAGACAGATGCTTACAGACAGGGGCTTTAATAACTGGAAGATAGTGCCGGAGCAGGAAAACCCGGATTCCGATTTCACGACAGTTGGATATCCTAATCCTGAAGACCCTAAGGCTTTTGCCCTCAGCGAGAAATACGGCAGGGAATTTGGAGCGGAGCTGCTCATGGCTACAGATCCCGATTCTGACAGATTTGCAATAGAGATAAGGGATGAAGATGGAAATTATATCCCTCTTAATGGAAATCAGACCGGGTATCTGCTTGTAAATTATATTCTTGAGGGGCGTCAGAGTGCCGGAACCCTGCCTGTTAAGGGGGCGATGATCAAATCTATTGTTACCTCGACGCTTTCGACCATAATTGCAAGAGCCTACGGTGTTGAGATGTTTGAGACACTTACAGGATTTAAAAATATCTGCGGCAAAATTCCATATCTTGAGGAAAATGGATATACATATCTGTTTGGCTACGAAGAATCAGTTGGTTATGCGGTATGTGATGCTATCAGGGATAAGGATGGAATATCGGCCGGAATGCTGGTGGCCGAGGCGGCAGCATACTACAGAAAGCAGGGGAAGACCCTGTATGACGTACTTATGGAAGTATATGCAAAGTACGGCTACTTTGCTGAAGATGAACCCAATATTGTGCTTGAGGGTATAGCCGGAGCTCAGCGTATTCAGCGCATGATGAAGTATTTCAGGGAGAATCTTCCAAAGAAGGTTAATGGAGCAAAGGTTGAAAAGGTAATTGATTATATAAACGGATATGAGGAAATCCCCCCGCAGAATGCCCTAAGACTGTTTTTGGATAACGGCTCATGGTTTGCTATAAGGCCAAGCGGTACCGAGCCAAAGATCAAGTTCTATTTCTACTCAAACCAGAAGTCCTGGGATGAAGCGATAAAAGTTAATAAGCAGATTAAGGATGAAATCCTGTCTCTTATCAATTCAGTCGAGTAATGAAAATAGTGGAACAAACAAAGTAACCAGTGAAGGGGGAATACAAATGTGCCTTTCTACGGCTTACAGGGATTCAAATCCCGAGGAAGTGCTTATGGAATATGTCAGCTCCATCAATATTGATGGGGAAAACATAACTCTGACAGATCTCATGGGCGAGAAAAAGACATTTAAGGGAAGTCTTAAGTTCGCTGATCTGACAGGAGCGGTGATACGTATAGACTGTTGAGCAAAAAAAAGAGGAGCTGCATAAAGGCAGCTCCTTTTTGGGTGGTACGCTTTTGGGCGCACGCTTTATTGTACTTTTTCCTTCATTGAGTATGGCATTGCTGTTGTGTCTTGTCTCTTCATACTGTCAAAGCGCTTGATCATGAGTGGCTCCCAGATGTAGTACATAAACTTGCCATCCAGATCATAGTAGAACACTGCAAATAGTGCGCCGTAAACAAGAGCTGCAATGCCTGTTAGCTTTAATATGAATTTGATAAATTTATTCATGACAATCTCCTATATAAACACTTATTTTTATCTGACTTATCCCTGTTGGACGCAGCGCCTAACCTGTCAGGGTACGGCTGCCAAGGACCTTTGTGTTTTTTACCAGCTGTTTGAGTCGTCAAAATCAAGAAGTGTGGGATCCAGAGGCTCCTCTCGCATGACTGTTGTCATATAGTCATTTATTATGCCGCGGATTTCTGCGCGGGATACAGTTCTCTTATCCGGAAGGGCGTGGGGAACCCAGATTGCGTGAATGTCGCGCTTTCTGAATTCATCCTCAAATACTCCGTGGATGCCCTGCATTCCCTTGCACTGCAGCTGATCATACATTATGACCATGTCACAGTTAAATCTTTCCATATAGTCGAACAGTGAAAGAATATGCTCGTGACCGCCGACAGCCATCGCTCTCATAGGAGCTTTCTCATTGTACAAGCCAAGATCCTCCAGTGCATGTTCATATGTATCGGTCCTGAGATACTGGTCAAACATGAGCGAATCCATGTTTATAATGCAGTTGATTCCCCAGCAGTTGTATGCCCAGGTACACCAGTGTGAGTAATAAAGCGGAGCGCAGCTCCAGGCTATGGCTCTGTGCCTGGTCTTTGGGAAGGTCCTGATCTTGTTTTTTACAGTCTTGTTCATGATGCGCTTAACGCGGTCATCAATCTCGTGCCAGATCGGTCTGTCACCGTCCTGAGAGTAATAGATTCTGTAAAGAGCCTGGGCAACACTTGTAATAGGGTAGCTGTCTGTCTTTGCAGCCACATCCCACTTCTCCCATTCAAACTCTGTGAGCTTGTTGAAGCTCTGAGCATATTTTACATACTGATCCCAGTCAAACTTTATTCCAAAGTGCTCCTCAATGAATCTCCAGCAGCCCTCTATCTCCTTCTGGCAATGTTTTTGAACCAGAGGATCATCATAGCGCATGGGCTGTGGCATTGCGTAGAGAGGGCGGTTAAGGAACCAGTCCTGAAGTACTGAGGTTGCAACCGAGCCGTCGCAGGCTTCATTCGAAGTGACCATTACAGGTGAGTAGTCCGGATAATCGTCAAGTACAAAGAGTCCATATTCAGCCTGGCACATAGGACAGGGATCCGCCGGAAGTCCGATTGACTGTGCTGCATCGATGTAGTTTAGTACAGTGTGGTTATTTACGTGAACCGATACGAAGTAAGGTATCATCTCAAGAGGAATATCCTCGAGGATGTCCCTGAAGGGGTAAAAGATACTTCCGCTGACAGTTTCATTGTGGGCAATATTGTAGTTCCACTTGTCGGGAGTCTTGCCGCCGTTAAGCTTTTTGTCAGACTGAAACATTCTTATAATCTGCCTGATGGATTCACTTACCATTGCGCGATAGTGCCAGGCAGAGGCTCTCAGGGCATCATCTCTTACGCCTTCAAGCCCCCTGTCGAACCAGTGCATTACAGTGAGATAAGTCTGGCCCATCCAGCGATAGCGCATAATTCCCTTGGCAAAGTCAACGATTCCCATGGGGCCGTCTCCATATTTTACGATATCGCTGACCATATGAGCGTAATTGTATAGCCATATCATGTTGAAATAATACATGGTGTCTTTTACACCACGCCATTCACGGTGTTTGTAAAGACCTGTATTTCCTACATAGAGATCGCCAAGGCGTCTCTCCTCATGAGGCTTGCCATACCAGAAATCATGCAATGACTTCTTTATGTCCCTGGGTCTGTTTTTTTCTTCAGGGCTTTTTTCAACTACAAAGAGCTCTTTATACTTTGCTTTTATGTCCTTTAAGCCTATACCCATTATACGGAGCCCTCCTTCTGAATTTTCTTGAGCTCGATGCTCTCGACAAATGCCTGGAACCTGGTCCTTAACTGGCCGACAGCATTATTGACGTATTCCTTTTCGATGGAGCATACAGGGTACCCGAAATCCCTTGGAATTATTATGGTATCAATGGTCCTCTCGTAGCTCCAGTACTCGCAAAACTTCATCTGCGAGATGATGATTCCGTCTGCCTTGTACTCTTTTGCCGTGTCGGCAAGGAACTGTTTCCTTTCACGCATTATATGCTGCTCCATAAAGCGCGGGCACTGGCTTGTCTCAAGATAGTGGCGCGCTATGGCACGAAGAGGAGTCTCTCCTTCTTTTACAACTATCTCATCCCTTCCGGGAAGAGACCCGTAGCAGTACCTGTCTGCGACAACGAGAGCACCGCATTCCTCGATAAGCTTTATGAAATCAGGGTCATCCTCCTCAGATCCTGCAAGAACCACCTTACATCTGTAGTTCTTCTTTACATCGCTCTTTCGGGTCTTAAGCTCATCGGCGATGTCGCGAAGCTTGTCCATGATCAGATACTTGGGACAGACAAGAGAACAGAGGTTGATGATGGCGAATTCCCAGCCGGTTATGGTGGGCTCGTCAAGCTTCCTGTAGCTGCCGATCTCCCGGATAAGCCTGCATAGTTCGTTGTGCTCCCCGATGGTCTTAAGAAGTGCCTCGTCACTTATATCGATACCAAAGTGCTCTTTTAACTTGTCGAGAACATGGACCTGAAGCTGGTTCTCATAGTGGTCTATGGAGTTATCGTTTTTCTTGAAGGGTACATCAGTGAATTCGCAGAAGAAGTCGGGGTTCTTGATGATGTCCAAAAGCTGCAGGTGTTCCTGAAACCTGCAGGTGACGGCACATGTCTCAGTCGCCATTTCGGCATCAAGGAAGTTTAAACCGCCCTCCAGCGCTCTCTCTAAAAGGCAGCGGCCGTACATGCAGGTGCGATTGGACATATAATAGGTCGCCATATCCGGGGATCCGCTCCGTGGTGCGCGAAGACGTACAGAAAAACATCCTGGAAGGTCCAAAAGTACCTCGGGCATAAAGTAGCAGGTATAGCCCAGGGCGCGCCTGCCTTCTGCCTTGGCCTGGCGCACCAGCGGATTGTTCGCTTCCTGTAAAAGGTCTTCGAGCTCAAAAATGTGCACGAGATCTTTCATTGAATAAATATACCTCCGTTGTAGTGGGTGAAAACAATTGACAGTTTTGCCAAAAAAACAACAAAAAACAGTAATGTTATGATATCATTAATCAACACTGATGAAAAGAATCATATAATAGGTAACAGGTGTTTAGTTTTAGGGGGATTTATGGCGAATAATACAGTTGTCATTGCACTGGCAGGCAAAGGTGGCGTTGGCAAGACGTCTCTTTCTGCTGCCATAGTAAGACTTCTATCTGAAAAAAGACCTGACGCTAAGATCCTTGCAATTGATGCGGATCCTGCGGTAGGTCTTTCTGTTGCTCTGGGGGTTGAACCCGGTGCGACCCTTGATCAGATCAGGAAGAGAGTGGCGGAGGATGTCACAGGGAAGCTTCGTGATACCCAGGACATACTGGCAGAGGCTAAGTTCCGGTTATATGATGCCATGGAGGAGCAAAGAGGCTTTGCGTTCCTGGCTATTGGCCGTCCTGAGGCAGCAGGCTGCTACTGCGCTATAAATACCTATCTTAAAAAGGTGATTGAGATGCTCGTAGACGACTTCGACTTTGTTGTAATAGATGGTGAGGCAGGAATTGAGCAGATCAACAGAAGGGTGATGGAAAAGGTTACTCATCTTATCTGCGTGTCAGATCAGAGTCAGAAGGGACTTCGTATCATCGAGACAATCAGGAATGTGGCCGATGAGCTCGTCATGTATGAAGAGGTTGGTCTGATCGTAAACAGAGCACTTTTTCCGGACAGGATAAAAGAGAATACAATTGGCAATGTCAGAATTGTATCCGTAATCCCACAGGATGATTCCATGACTGAGAATGACATGGAGGGGAGAAGTATTTTCGAGCTTCCGTGTGATGCCGGAATATTAAAGGGCGCAGACACTGCCCTTAAGAATTTAAAAATCTATTAGAGGAAGACTGGAAAGGAGGTAGCCGTGCAGGATTTAAAATATCTGATCAAATTTGAAAATCTTCTGGAGGACGCCGCCAATTATCTGGTAAAACAGGCACAGGAAGAAGGGCAGTTCGCAATCGGATACACCTGCTATCACATGCCGGAGGTGCTGCTCAATGTTGATAATTGTTTCTCAACACGTATGCGCGCTCCGCGTACAGGCTCAATAGACATTTCTACATATTATATGTCGAACTACACCTGTGAATTTGCCAGGGCGCTGCTTGAGAGAGGAATAGAGGGAGGCTATGAGTTCCTGGATGGGATTGCTGGAGTGGATGCCTGTTCAGCCATGAACAGATGCTATGAACATCTGGAAATTCTTGACTGCAACCATAAACCTCATTTTTTTGTGACACACACAGATGTGCCGTACAAGGTAGAAAGCTACAATGTGGACCAGGTGGCAACACAGATGAGACTAAGGCTCCTTGATGTGATGCATGAAAAGCTGGGAACAGATGTATCTGATGACGCCATAAGGAGAGCTGTAGAGGAGCACAACAGATTATGCAGGGTCATAACCGAGATTGGAAATATGAGAAAGCTCGACAATCCGCCTGTAACAGGATATGAATTTCATGTTATCTGTCTTGTGAGCTACTGCTGTCCTACTGCCAAAATTCTTCCTCTTCTCGAGGAAACTCTTAAGGAGATACAGAACAGGAAAACTGACCCAAAGCCCTGGTTCAGAGCAAGGGTTGCAGTAGTCGGATCTGAGGTGGACGATCTGGATTTCACGAGACTTTTAGAGGAGTCGGGTGCAATGGTTGTGGCTGACAGGTACTGCTATGGCTCTTTCCCGGGAAGGGAGGAGATTGTCCTGAATGATGATGAGGATATTGTGAAGCAGATAGCCAGGCACTATATGCTGACAAGTGAGTGTCCGAGATATATGGCCGAGGAGAAGATAGAGCAGAGGAGAAAGACTGCTGACAGACTGGCAAAGGAGTTTGGTGCTGACGGGATTATCTATGAGCAGATGAAGTACTGCGATTTCTGGGCATTTGAGAGACCTCTGGCAAGCCATATCCTGACTGAGGAGTACGGATGGCCGACGCTTTCGATAGACAGGTCGTACAACGTGCACAATTCAGGACAGTTAAGGACCCGCTTCCAGGCTTTTGTCGAGGCTCTGGAGATCAAGCGGATCAGAAATCAGAAGACAACCAGGATAGTATAAAGAATAATGAAAATTGTGGACAGTTCCTAAGTAACCGGACATTTGCCGGTATTTCTTGGGATCCAACAGGAGGTACCTGTATGAAATACATTGATCCTAAAAATTTTCGCTTAAAGGATGAAATAGACTGGAAAGCCCAGGCAGAAAATATGAAGGAGATTGCCGGGATTGTCAGGGAGCTCATCAGGGAGACTGACTTTGGTGAAATAGCCAGGGCAGCCGGCGAAGATGCAAATGGATTTAAGAAACGTCTCTTATATGAAGTCAGTCTTCTTCAGAAGATGACACCTGATGAGGTGAAGGACCTTGTGCTGAACGGTGAGAAGCATCTCGGAAAGCTCTATGCAAAAGGGAAGATGGCAACTGTACGGCGTGAGTGGAGAGGATTAAAGGATACAGCTGTTGATTTCTTTGAGTGGGGAAAGATGTGGGGAATGCTTCTCGCCACTTTTTCCAGGGATCTCGTTCCTGCCATGATGGGTGCTGTGCACTACAGATGGATGATCTCATACTTCTGCTGCCATTCCTTTATGGATAAGAATACCCTTGGACTGCGAGGAAGAGCTTTAAGGATGCACCATGAGCTGATATATGCCATATTCAGATATGTCGCCGAGAATCTGGTGCTGCTTATGAAGGCGGACCGCAAGGTTGGAAACAGTACAGCTTTGTCAAAGAAGATAGTTCTTTTTGATGAGATGACAATGTCACAGATCATGGCCGGATTTCCTGATCTCATCGGCATTCCTTACCAGCTGATGCCGGTATTTCTTTTATCAGAGATAGATCAGCTCGCGTGCATGCCATATATCGATGCCGTGGAATCATATGGACTGCCATCTGACACATGCCCGGTTCCCTCTTCCGAGTGCGGCGCAGTGGTAATAGATGCCCTGCCGCATATGGGAGCATGTTTTATATCAAGCTCAATGCCATGTGACGGTTCAGTTATGGCCTCGTCGTATACAAGCAGAAGATTCAGGGACCTTCCTACCTATCACCTTGCATTTCCTGTAAGATACGAAGATGAATCCATCATGGATGCCGCCGTAAAAGACATAAAGGGATGTATAAAATTTATAGAGAAGAACACCGGGGCGAAGTGGAACTGGGATGCTTATTTTGCAGCCATGAAACGCTTCAATGAAGAGACAAAATACGAGATGCAGAAGTGGGAGATCAATCAGACAGCGTATCCACAGCTGATAGGTCCCTGCTATGAGCTGTTCCGCAAGTGGAACTATGAGATGGACGGAGGCCTCGACCCAAGGATAATATCAACCTTCCGTAAGGTTGACAGGATAATGCTGAAGGCTTACGAGATGCGTGATGAAGCCTGGAGGGGCAAGATGAAGTACAGGGCCATAGTATGGTCGATCCCGGCACATTATTATGCGAACTTCTCCAACTGGATGGCCAACTGCTGGGGCGTAGATATTCTTGTAGAGATGGAGTCCCTCAATTTTACAAAGCCTCTTGAGACAGAAAACAAGGAAGAGGCCCTTAAGGACCTTGCAAGGCTTTATGAGCGAATGGTAATGAGACGCCACACAAACGGTGGATATGAACACGTTGTCACTGAGCTGTGGAGGCAGTGCGAGGCCTGGAATGTAGACTTCGTACTGATGTACCAGCATGTATCCTGTAAGAACATGGCTACGGTTCAGGGGCTCTTTGAGGATCAGGCGAGGGAACGCGGAATTAAGCTTTTGTGGTGCAGCCACGATCTGATGGATCCAAGAACTGTTTCCAGAAAAGATATGAGATCGGAAGTAAATGAGTTCATGAGAACCGTTATGAAGGCAGAGCCTGTTGATCCGTCACTTTTGGATTTTGAGGATGATACTACCTGGTAATACAGGAAGATCTTACTTTGCCATATGAACTTGAAACAGAACAGTATGAAATATTACAGGCTTCATGGAGAGGGATACCTTTATCGCACGATATTATGGCGCTTACGGTATCCGCAAGAGGACGAATAAGTCAGATATAAACTGGCATTTACAGAGGAGGAAATTTTATATGAAATACTTTGGAGGATGTGATGTAGGCTCTACGTACACTAAGGCAGTGATCGTTGATGAGAACGGAAAGATGGTTGCAGGAACGACGATCAAGAGCAAGATTATTGCGCAGGAGTCTGCTGAGATTGCCATGAAGGAGGTTATAGATCAGGTAGACGGGCTGGAAAGTTCCAAGGATCTTGAATACCTCATTGGAACAGGATACGGCCGCAACAAGGTGCCTTTTGCAGATGAGAATATCTCAGAGATCTCATGTCATGCAATGGGCGTTCATGTTACCAATCCTGCCGTCAAGGCGATTATTGATATAGGCGGGCAGGATGTCAAGGGAATATCCATTGATACTGACGGTACTGTCAAGAATTTTGCCATGAATGACAAGTGTGCAGCGGGAACCGGGCGCTTTTTTGAGGCTATGGCAAGGTCCTTTGAAATGAGTCTTGAGCAGTTCTCGAACCTGTCTCTTTCTGCAAAGAATGTGATCCCGATCACTGCTCAGTGTACAGTTTTTGCCGAGTCAGAAGTTATTACACTTGTGGGAGAAGGTAAGCCCATGGATGAGATTGCTGCGGGTATTGAGATGGCTGTTGCAAAGAGATGCTTTGTCATGTCCAAGAAAGCAGGAGCAACAGACTCCATAACGCTTACAGGCGGATGCGCCAAGAATGCAGGCCTTAAGGCTGCAATCGAGCAGGTACTTAAGCTCAAGGTTGTGGATCTTTCTATCGATCCGCAGCTTATGGGAGCACTTGGAGCTGCTGAGTATGCAAGACAGAAGGGACTTGCCGGATAACTGATTAGTGAAAGGGATTAACGCAAGTGGGTAAGATAATGAAGGTCATTCTAAAAATATTTAAAATCCTTACCATTGTTACAGGAATACTTTTTGTTGTCTATTTCTGGAACCTCGACCAGAAGCTGATGGGCTGGTTATATGTTCAGGTGAACAGGATATTTGACAGAAAGAAGGCCGACATAAAGTTTTAAGAAAGTGTCAGGTAAATCATTAGAGCTGTGTATTATCCTAAGGCTGATCAAGTGTCTGCTTTGGGATCGGGCTGTGGAGAGTTGATATGAAGCTATATGACAATTTGATCGATTCTACAATGGAGTCTTTATCTGACAGGGAAGTGGTCAGGGTTGCCTATGACAGCGTAAGGGCGTGGAAATGCCTTGAGGACAGTGAGTTCATCATGCAGAGGGATGCCGGGACTGACCTTGGAGGTTCAGGCAATCCTTCGGTTAACTATACCTGTGTTACCACATCAGGCAAGGTTACTGAGGATGAGATTCTTATCTGTGGTACGGATATCAGAAAGATAGAAAAGGACACAGCCTTTGCAAGGATCGTGATCCTTGAGACAGAGGATCTTGGGGAGGATGTAGATCAGGAGAAGGCTTTTCAGGCTATAAGAAACCTGGAGTTCGTGAGGTATCATGTTTTTCCTGAAGGATATATGGTAAGAGTCTCATCCCAGAGTAATCAGGAACAGGTGCGAATCAGCAGGGATGCCATTAGAAGAGGTATTGATTTTGCAAAGGTAGGGGCTTCTTATATTAAAAAGTATAAAGAGGCAGGTCTGGTCAGGCACGTGCGGATTATCTTTATAACCAGGAAGGATATCGTGGAAGCTCTTTTGCCAAATGCAAATAAGGTCGATCTGATCACTAAGACTCTCACACATATATTGGACGGCATGCCCACTGACTGCGGTCACTGCAGCATGAAGCCGGTGTGTGATGAGGTGGAAGGCATGAAGGAACTTCATCTGGGTAAGAGAAGAGTGTGAGTACTTCAAATAATAACGAAAGGAAATTGGCTCAATGAAACAGGAATATGAATCACTATTTACACCCTGGAAGATTGGCAATCTTGAGATTAAGAACAGGATTGTACTTGCGCCCATGGGTGGAACGTGCATCTTTGGCTGGATGGAGCCCGGTGGAAGTCATTTTGACAAGGAGGCAGCAAGGCTCCTTCTAAAGATTGCAAAGCATGACTGCGGACTGATCATTCCCGGAATAGCCCCCGTAAAGGATATGCTGGGAGGGAAGTGGCTGTATCAGAACACCGGGAAATTTGATCAGCTTGCTGATTTTATGAAAGAGATCCATGCTACCGGAGCTAAGATGTTTGTTCAGATAACCGCAGGCTTTGGAAGAAGCTTTGCGCTGACTGCACCGCTTGCCATGCTTGCCGGGAACAAGTTTTTGAATGCAATTGCAAAGCCTTATATCGATGCAGAGTATCTCACAGCAGCTCCATCAGTCCTTCCGAACAGATGGGCAGATGATGTCACAACAAGAGCTGTCACCGAGAAGGAGATAAAGGATATTATTTATGCCTTTGGAGAAACGGCAAGGCTCTGTAAGGAGGCCGGGGTAGACGGTGTTGAAGTTCATGCGGTGCACGAGGGTTATCTGCTTGACCAGTTTACTCTTGAGTACACCAACAAGAGAACAGATGAATACGGAGGATCCTTCGAAAATCGCTACAGGTTTGCAGTAGAGATTGTAAAAGAGATAAAGAAGACCTGCGGAGAAGAATATCCGGTATCATTAAGATATTCGGTAAGATCAATGACAAAGGCATTCAGGTACGGTGCAATGCCCGGAGAGGACTTTGTTGAGATCGGAAGGGATATGGAAGAGTCTGAGAAGGCTGCCAAATACCTTCAGGATGCAGGCTATGATATGCTTAACTGCGACAATGGAACTTATGATGCATGGTATTGGGCGCATCCGCCGCAGTATATGCCGCAGAACTGTAACCTGGAGGATGTAACACATATCAGGAAATTTGTTGACATTCCTGTTGTATGTGCTGGTAAGATGGAGCCTGCGGCAGGTGCGGCAGCGGTAGAGAAGGGCGGAATCGATGCGGTAGCTTTCGGCAGACAGTTTCTTGCAGATCCAAAGTGGGTAACCAAACTAAAGAGGGGACGCGAGGAGGAGATCAGGCCATGTATCTGTTGCCACTCAGCATGCTTTAACCTAACCAAACACAATGGTTCGGCTAATGATCAGGATCTTTCAGAGTCGGCAGGAATGTGTAAGTGTGCTGTCAATCCAAGGAGCATGCAGTCAAAGAAGTACAGAGTTATTCCAACCAAGATTCCGAAAAAGGTTGCCATTATCGGAGGCGGCATAGGTGGAATGGAAGCAGCCAGGATCCTTGCTCTTCGCGGTCATATTCCGGAGATATACGAGAAGTCCGGGGAGCTGGGAGGAGTGTTTATCGCAGCTGCAGCACCCTCATTCAAAGAGAAGGACAGACAGCTCATTGAGTGGCAGAAGCACCAGCTTAAGAAGCTTGGCGTAAAGATTCATCTGAACTATGAGATAAAGCCGGCGACTCTTCCGTCTGCTGATGAGTTCATTATTGCCACGGGAGCAGTAGCCAACAGTATACCTGTTCCGGGAGCTTCTGAATATGCAATGGATGCAACGGATTATCTGCTTGGCAATAAGCAGGTGGGCGACAGGGTTGTGATAATAGGAGGCGGACTCACAGGCTGTGAGATAGCCCTGGACCTTTACAACAAGGGTAAGAAGCCCACAATTGTTGAAATGAAGGACGACCTTATAGCAGTTAAGAATATGTGTCTTGCAAATACGAGCTATCTGCGCGATTTCTTCAAGACAAACGGTGTTCAAACATACTTAAATGCCTCGGTTTCAAGGATAAATGAGGATTCTGTTGACATCACACTCAGTGATGAAAGTGTTCAGCACATAGAAGCCGACAGTGTCATCCTTTCAGTAGGATACCATCCGGCACCGCTCATGCAGGCTGATGAGAACGTTCATCTTCTTGGCGACTGCAGGAGCGTAGGAAATGTACGCTCAGCTTTCTGGGGAGCGTGGGACATTGCCATGAAAATCTGATATCTTATTTTAATGAAAAACACAGATATTCGGGATACCCGAATATCTGTGTTTTATAGTGTCAAAAAAGCCGGTCTGTACGGCTTCTGCCGGCCTGTTTACTAAATTCGCATTGTGATTCCAAGCTCTTCATGCATACGTTTTTTTACTTCATACATGCGCTGGTCAGCGAGCAGATAAACCTCGTGGGAGGTAGCTTCGTCTGTAAACTCATGACGGTAGGCATATCCGGTTGCGACACTTCTGGTGTACTCAGTGTAGAGTGCGTTCATGACGTTGAGTGCACTTGAAAGTCTTCCGAGCAGGGCATCAATATCGACATTTTGAGAATCCTCTATGATGACCAGGAATTCATCGCCTCCGATCCTTGACAGGAAACCAACACCATCAAATGTAGTCGACAGAACCTTTGAGAAATCTTTTATATACTTGTCTCCGTTTACATGACCAAACTTGTCGTTTACTGTCTTTAGGCCATTTAAGTCGACGCTCACAATACAGTAGTCCTTGTTTGATTTGTCGAGATCTTCCAGGTATTTGTCGGTGCGGGCCCTGTTTGGAAGATTTGTGAGACCGTCCGCATAGGCAAGTCTTGCAAGTGATTCATATTCTTTGCGCTGTGCATAGGACTGGGTGATGTAGATCATATAATTTGACAGCTGACACATTACAAAACACAGACACCCGCTGTCGATAATGAGAATGCCAAGTCTGTATGAATTTGGTATATGAAGCTTGTCCAGAGCATATATGACCAGGTGGGCAACTGCGGCCAGCGCAAAGGCAACAAGACCTGCCATCTGGATTATGCCGGAAGCAGTAAGGTCCTTTCTTATGATATTCCTGATAAGATAGTACAGCATCACCAAAAAGCCTAAAAGTCCGATGATGTGATACAGGGGCAGTGTTGCACGCAGGTGGATGTTAAAGCCATAGTGCAGTATGAACTGGACAACGGTTACAGTTGAGGTAAGAAGTGCTGCTGCGATGTAAAGTCGCTTGCGGACAATTTTCTGGATAAAGTAGGTTATGAGGTAACAGAACGGAACAATCAGGTAAAGAGTAAAGTATTCTATCTGAGTCTCAAAGGGTGTGTAGATGAACAGCGAAAGCACGTTATAGTAGCTCATCACCCATATGCCAATGTTTATGCTGAAAACAGATCCGCATAAAAGACTTCTTATGTCAGGAAAATCTGCCACAAAGAACAGGGTTATGCAAAGGAACACAATGCCGAACACAACAAGGAATATACCTGTGGCAATTACCATAGCGTGAGTGTTCATAAAGGAACTCATAAGGTCAGGCTGGCTTCCGAACCGGGCTGACTGAAGGCTGGTGAAGGCATCATTTTCGCCGACCCGCATCTTAAGTGAAAGCTCTTTTCCCGCGCACTTTGACGGCAGTGAGATAAAATGAAACATTTTCCCGATAAACTGACGCTTTTCGTACATGTCCTGACCGAAGTCGTATAAGAGCTTATCGTCAAGGTAGCATTTCAGTGTAGTATATCTGCTCTTAAAAAGTATTGCAGGGAAGGGAAGTGCCCCAAGATCAGGCAGAGTGATCGACATGGTTATGTCATCACCTCTTGATAGCTTTTTCCCATCAAGTATCTTGTAAAACTCATACAGGCTTACGTCCCTGTGCTCAGAACCGTTCAGTTTAACAGTCCATCCACTCTCAAGATCAGCTATTGGATACTGAGTGATTCCTGTTATACAAATACTTGTAATAACAGTAATGATTACAGCCAGAAGAAATGAAATAATAAGCGGAAGAATGTATTTTTTACGCATGAAGGTTACCTCCTTTTTTAAGGAGTTTGCCAATGAGATCATCATAAAGCCTTCCAAGGGAGGCATCGTGATGGATGGTCTTCATGACATACATACGCTTGTCGGCAAGAAGATATACCTTTTTGGGATCAGTGTTTCCTGCAAGCTCAGGATCCTTGCAGGAGGCATAGCCGTAAGAGGCAGAATAACGGATGTCATTATCCTTGGTACTCTGCCGGTTCATCTCATCTGAAAAATCAGATAAAAGCTTTTCTGTGCGATCTTTGTTTATAAACGGAAGCACGACAAGAAATTCATCGCCGCCCATTCTGCCTATGAGAGAGGCATCTTTAAAGCAGCTGCCAAGTATCTCTGAAAAACCGGTAAGCAGTCTGTCGCCCTTGTCATGCCCGTAATTGTCATTGGTGTATTTGAGGTAATCCAGATCCATGCTGATGATTGTATAGTTGCCGGTCAGCTCTGCAAGAACCATCTCGCATCTTGTTCTGTTATTCAGGCCGGTCAGAGGATCATTGTAGGCTATGCCCTCTAACTGCTTTTTCTCGCTGGAGTCATTAATGTATTCGATGCAGTGGTAAAAATAATTGAGCAGCAGACACATTATAAATACGACCGAACCGATTGTCATAAAGTTGATGCTGACATTTGCCTCACCGACTCTTGAGTGCTTCATTATGTTGAATTTGAGAATATCTATGGCTGAGCAGGAGAGAAAGACCAAAAGACCAAGGATCAGCATGTTGGTAGAGGTTCGTTTTATATCATGGAGATGTATGGCTTTCTTTTGATTAACAGCGGTAAGGGACAGAGAAATAATGATGAACACACCTTCAACGATAGCGAGTAAGTGAAGAAATGGCACAAAGTGGCAGATATGTATTATGCCGGTGATATGCAGGATGGTACTTACAATGACAAAGACAAGGTTAGATGCAAGAAGTATTATTCCTGCCATATAATATCTGGTCTGGCCTGCGGTGAGGACAAAACCAAGGATTGAAGCCGGGATCATGGAAAGAGAAAAATATTCAATAAAAGTATAGAATGAAGAGCTGTTTGCGATATAGCTGAATATGTCGTTATAGCACAGTATATAAACGCCCATAAATATAGACGTTACAGCACTCAGGAAGATGCTGAAATCGTGATTTTGGGAAAAAGCCACAAATGGAGCCAGAATAAGAAGCAGGAAGCCAAGGTGACATAGATATATTCCTATTGCCATTGGCAGTCGCTTCGATTGAACAAGGTTATTTCTGATGTCGTTGTAATTGCCGAAATATACGGGAGAGAATCCGGAGAATGAATCATTTTCCTGAGACGTGATCTCAATTATAAGTTCTTTGCCCTGAAAGTTTTCCGGAAGCTGTACAAAATGCTGCATCTTTGGAAGCATGCGGCCGCTTTTGGCAAATTCATCGCCGAAGCTGTAAATGAGGGCCTCATCTACAAGCACTCTTACTGATGACAGGGTTGTTTTGAATGAGACAGTAGCGGGATCGATATGGCTGTCCGGCAGGAGATGCTTTAATGTAATGACATCCCCCTTGTTGATGATCCCTGTGCTTCTTCGCGGAGAGGTCAGACTATCGGGATTCAAGGACTCATTGTCACGAGAAATAGTCCAGCCGTTGTCCAGCTGGACCAGTTCGAACTGATTTGGGGTATTGAAAATAGGTGTGCCAAGAAAAAGCAGTGAAAGAGATGCAAGTAGCACTGCAAGAACTGACAGTAAAGCGACACGGATCTTTACAGTATTTAACACTATATCAATCCTCCGTTTTTAGAAGTGTCCGTGGCTGCCTCCGTGGGAGCGTCCAGAGCTTGAGGAGTGGTACGAGGTTCCGCCCGAGCCTCCTCTTGAACCGGTATCCTTTGGTATTGGAGTTTTTGACAGAGTCTTGTTTATAAATCTGTCTACCTGGCTGGTCATCTTTATTCCCTTCGCAGACTGGTAGCCGAATGCGCCTTCATTCATCTTAACAGTTTTCAGTCCGGATTTCATGGATAAAATCGGGAAAAGAGCTGCTATCAGACCGATCAGGAGACCAAGAATAGCGTTTTTTACATAATCACCGGTAGTCTTTGGTCGCTTGTAGCCTACATCGTAGGGAGTTCCCTGCTCGTAAAGCTCAAGATACTTATCCATTGTGTCTGCATATGTTACAAATGCAGCGTAAAAATCACCATCTCCCAGCTCATCCATCATGGCTTCAACCATTTTTTCCTGACCGTAGTCAGTAAGGGCAGGGGATTTGTCTCCATAGGAGCTGATGGCCCATTCTCTGTCATCCATGCTGACCATAAAGAGGAAAGCATTATTATTGAATTCTGAACCAAAGCCGTTGTAATCCAGATAATCATCTGCAAAGTCCTGCACCGGACCGGGATGTGACTTAACTGTCAGAACTGCAATGTCACAGCCGTGAGAAGCGCTGAGTGAATCAAGACGGCCAAGGAGACTTTCTTCTTCGCTGTCAGAAAGCAGATCTGCGTTGTCGAGCAGCCTTTCCTTTAATCGTTCACTTGGGATGACATAATCATCCCACAGGATATCGGAAGCACTCACCCTCATGGTGAGTATACATAGAAACACTGCAGAGAGTATAAGCGTCCTGAGTATCTGTTTTGAAATTGTTATTTTATTTGTCATGTGCTTTTATCTACCGTTCACAAACTTTTAGAAAAACAGCGTCAATACTGCAAATGCGATGACGGCTGTTATACCAGCTATGGGGAAATAATACTTGGAGGCCTGAACCGCGCTGAAAGGAAGATTTCCTACAAACTTTCCGGTCTGTCCGTTCATAGCAAAGAGGTAATTGATTTCCTTCCATGTAGTGTTGAGAACATAGACAGGATAGAGTGCATATTTTACCTTTTCGTCGCTGGTAGTACAACTCTCAGCTGTCGGCCTTAGTGTATTATAACCATGTATTGTTGACTTGAAATCAGTAATGGCAGAGGTGCTCATTCTCTTAATGGCTCTGTCACGGCTCTCCTGTGAAGTAACGTTGTACTTGTTGGCAAGAAATCCGGCAAGATAACCCATGTTGAACGGAACCATAGCCTTCTGGTCGAAGGGCTCTATTGATTCCATGAGGTCATCAGGCATTTCCTTGGAGCCGTCAACAGGAACCTTTTCAAAAGACTCGTAGCCGCTGCGCTCAATATGGTAGTGGCTGGTCTCTGTATAGTTGTAGTTGGAATCTCTCCAGGTTCTGATCTTGGTACCGGCAAAGGTTCCGGAATAATGCTGTGTCGAGTCATAAAGCCAGAAGGGCACATATACGCCCTTTATCTCATCTATATGATTTTCGTCAAAAAATACCTTCGGAAGAAGCCGCTTTGATTTGACATAACTCTTATAAGCCTGCATTGCGTCATCCTTTGTCTTTGTGAAGGGGATGATGTAATCAGGCGCAAATTTTCCGTTAAACTTTTCGCTAACTACAATATTGTTGCTGCAGAAAGGACATTTCATTGAACCGAGAGATTCTGTTGCGAGTATCTCGCCGCCGCATGAGCCGCAGCTGTAAATAAACATAGGCTGATCGCCCTGTGCTGTCTCATAGTTTTCGGCAGATACGTTGTCGCTGCTTGCACTATGGTTCGCAACGTAGTCCTTTACATCAAACTCGGAGTCGCAGTAAGGACATTTGATTTTCTGCGTCTTGGGATTAAATTCCATTGCCCCGCCACAGGCGGGGCACTCATATTCGTGTAAGGCCATGATATCCTCTGTTATTAGTTAGGCTTTGGTGAACCACAGTTTGTACAGAAGTTTCCTGTATTTACATTTCCGCAGGAGCATGTCCATCCGGCTGCAGGTCTCTTTGAACCACAGGTTGAACAGAAATTACCGGTGTTGACAGCTCCGCAGGAGCATGTCCACGCGGGAGTATTGGAAGGAGCTGCCATAGAGGGAGCCTGCTGAACCTGCTGCTGCTGTGCGGCACCCATAGCAAAGAGCTGCTGTGCGTTCATGCCGCCGGCCTGCTGTGCCATGTTCATTCCTGCAAATGCCATCATAGGGCCTGTTGAGGTATTCCTGGCTGCATCCTGCATAGCCTGTGCCTGTGCGCCAACAAGTGTGGCAGCTGCCATTGTAGGATTCTTTAAAGCACCTGCGCTCTGAAGCTCCTTGATCTTGCGAGCATCTTCCTCGGATGCGTTGACAGAGCTGATACCAAAGGTACTGATCTTAATTCCGTAGGTTCCGGTCCACTTCTTGGAGAGAACATCATTGAGTGCATCTGCAATCTCTGTTGTGTGTCCGGGAAGTGAGCTGTAGCGGATGCCCATGTCCGATATCCTTGCAAAAGCGGGCTGAAGAGCAGTCAAAAGCTCGCTCTTAAGCTGGGAATCGATCTTGTCTCTTGTGAAATCACCGGATACATTACCAACAATATTCTTGTAAAACAGAATAGGATCAACGATTCTGTAGCTGTACTCGCCGTGGCAGCGAAGGTCAATATCCATATCGAGTCCGACGTTTGTGTCAACTACGCGGAACGGAACCGGATTGACGGTACCGTATTTATTGCCCATGATCTCTTTGGTATTTACATAGTAAACTCTCTGATCCTTGGCTGTGCCGCCACCAAAGCTCATTCTCTTGTAAAACTCCTTGAAGGTGTTGACTATATTCTCACCGAGTTCGCCGTAAAAGATTGATGGCTCAGTTGACGTGTCATATACAAACTCACCTGCTTCGGCACAGATTTCTGTGATCTGTCCCTGATCTACCAGGATCATACACTGACCTTCATTAACCGCAACGATTGAGCCGTTGGAGATTATGTTATCATTACCCTTTCCCTGTTTTTTCTTTGCCTTTGTCATAAGCACATCAGAAGTCAGTGATTCACAGTAAAAATAGTCTCTCCACTGATCGGAAAGAACGCTGCCTCCTGCTGAAAGTGCTGCACTAATAAGCCCCATAACTGTCTCCTTTCATACTCAAAATATCAGTTATTTATCTGCCGCAAAATGAATATCGGGCACCTTCTATTTTCTCATATTTGAAAAAAAAATACCATTACTTTTATGTTAAACTATAAATTAGTGAATTGGTTAAAATTCATTGGTCAGCCGGCCGGGCAGGACAGGACGCCGCGATGTCTGGCTGCCGGCTGGCTGACCACAGAATTGTAACTTGAATTATGAAAGCTAAAAAATGGAGAAGCTTTGAACAAAAATGATAAAGGCTGTGATAAAAGGCAATGAGGGTGAGAGGATACTGGTGGCCGAAAGGGGGGAAAGGCTTCAGGAGGTACTTGAAAGGAATGGGATTGAGGTGCCGCTTCCGTGCGGCGGAGAGGGAAGATGCGGAAAATGCAGGGTGAGATTTCTGGATGGGTTACCTTCTCCCTGCAGCAGTGAGAGAGAGCTTCTCAAAGAGAGTGAGCTTGAAGGCGGTGAAAGGCTGCTGTGCAGGACGGTGCTCGAAGCAGACTGTCATGTCGATGTGACAGGTGTCTTTACAGGCCTTGAGATGAAGATACTTACTCTTGAGGAAGACGGCCCCGATAAAGCTTCGGCTGAAGACTGCAAAAAAGAGCGGAAAGTGGGCATAGCCGTGGATGTGGGAACCACCACCATTGCAGCGGCACTTCTTGAAAGAAGTAATGGAGCTGTCAGGGTTATAAAGAGTTCAAGCATTGTCAATCACCAGAACGTGTACGGCTTTGATGTTATCTCGAGGATATCTGCGGCAGAGGATGCAGAATGTGCAGAAAAGATGCGGGATATTGTATGTGAGGATATTTTCAGTCTTATAAAGGAGCTTGCAGCGCAGTCTGATGCGAATAGAAAGTCCGTATCGGATATTGACTTTATAGCGGTTGCCGGGAACACCACTATGCTGCATCTGCTTACAGGAAAGCCTGCAGAGGGGCTTGGAAAATATCCGTATAAGCCGGTATCGCTTTCGCTGGAGCATCTTGACGGAAGCTTTATCTGTGAAAGCCTCAGGGGTGTAAGGGTGGATATTCTTCCGGGAATATCTGCATTTGTGGGTGCGGATATTGTTGCGGGAATCTATTATCTTAAAGGACTTGGAGAAGACAACTTCATGGTCCTGGATCTTGGTACTAACGGGGAGATTGTTTTTTATGAAGGAGGCAGGATAAGCACAGCGTCGACTGCGGCAGGACCTGTGTTTGAGGCAGGGGGGATTTCCTGTGGAATGGCGTCAATGAAAGGTGCAGTATGCAGTGTAACGGTTTCAAAGGACAGTTCCTATCCCACGGGTCTTAGAGTTGAATACGAGACTATCGGCAAAGACCGGCCAAAAGGGCTTTGCGGAACCGGACTTATGGAGCTTGTGTCGGAACTGGTAAGAGTCGGGATCATTGATGGCACCGGACTTATCGAAGAAAGATTTTTTGAGGACGGATTTCCTCTCACCGAAGACGGGAGCATCAGACTTACCCAGAAGGATATACGGAGTCTTCAGCTTGCCAAGGCAGCGGTATTTTCAGGAATAGCTGCTCTTCTTAAGGGAAAAACGCCGGAAAAGCTATTCCTGTCCGGAGGATTCGGAAATGCGCTTGACTGTGAGCGAATAAAGTATCTGCGCCTTTATCCAAAGGAGCTGGGGGAAAGGACTTCGGCTTCAGGAAATACAGCTCTTAAGGGATGTGCCGGATATGTAAAAGCTCATCTGTCTGGAAATGACGAAGGAAAAAAGGCTGAGGCGGAGGTTAAAGCAATCGCAGGTATGGCTGAAGTTACCGAGCTATCGGCAGCTGATGGATTTAATGATGAATTTATTGAGGCGATGAACTTTTATCAGACATCGCTATAAGCGGTATCATAAGGGCAGTACTGGCAGTGTGAAGTAAATTATGACAACTGCAGGAGATACCCCTTGGGACCATTCAGAGAGGACTATCTATGATATGTGACAGCTGTTCCAACTATGTATATGATGAGGACTGGGAGTGCTACACCTGTATGGTGAATATGGATGAGGATGACTACTACAGGCTCATGTCCGGCGGATCGAAGGAGTGTCCGTATTATCAGGACAACGATGAGTACAAGGTGGTCAGGCACCAGATTTAGAATTTGTAACTGTACAAGTTGCAATTCAGTTGTCAGCCCGTGCACAGATAAATTTTGCAAAAGTAACTTGAAAACAGTTGACATGGAAGTACAGTTGATGTTACAGTTACTTCAACTTAATAAAGAATTAAACCGATGAAGGAGAGGAGTACCTCTTTATGATTCCTAAGAGAGAGCTGCGATGGTGGGATGCAGTAGGATAGTGGATTGGGAATGGACTCCTGAGGGCGCAGGGAAATGTTTTTTTATACAGAGTATATTGCGACGTTGGGCATACGTAAGTTGCCGGGGATATGCTGGTATCCTGCAAAGAGCATGGACTCACACCATGAATTCAAGGTGGCACCGCGGATTTGATAATTTGATGATTCGTCCTTGATAGAAATTATAGTTTCTATCAGGGACTTTTTGTTTGCACAAAAACACTGGCTTCCTGATAGAAGTAAAACCGGATGTAAAATCATTGGACTGGCCTTGGGAATAAATGACATTTGGACTTCTCCCATAAACGGGGTTCTCCTCATGACATATTACCTAAAACGGTATCCTCAGGCAGAAGAAGGAGGCAGAGATGATCAAAGAAGCTATCGTGAAAATCGTAAACAAGGAAGACCTCACATATGACGAGGCTTATGCCGTGATGAATGAGATCATGAGCGGTGAAAGCTCGCAGATCCAGAACGCTGCGTTTCTGTCTGCGCTCTCGACCAAGAGTGCAAGGGCGGAGACTACTGACGAGATTGCCGGGTGTGCTGCGGCTATGAGGTCACACGCAACTAAGGTAGAGACCGGCATGGACGTCTTTGAGATTGTCGGAACCGGGGGAGATAATGCAGGGAGCTTCAATATTTCGACTACATCTGCTCTGGTGGCCGCAGCCGGAGGGATGAAGGTGGCAAAGCATGGCAACAGGGCTGCTTCCTCTCTCTGTGGAACAGCAGACTGTCTGGAGGCTCTGGGTGTCAATATCGAGCAGGATCCTGAAATGTGTAAAAAGCTGCTTGATGAGGTGGGAATGTGCTTCTTTTTTGCGCAGAAGTACCACTCCTCGATGAAATATGTAGGCGCGATCAGAAAGGAGCTGGGCTTCAGGACGGTTTTCAACATACTCGGACCGCTGACAAATCCCGCTTCACCATCAATGCAGCTTCTTGGAGTATATGATGACTATCTGGTTGAGCCTCTTGCACAGGTTCTCATAAGCCTTGGCGTAAAAAGAGGGATGGTTGTGTACGGACTTGACAAACTGGATGAGATTTCCCTGAGTGCTCCGACTAAGATCTGTGAGATCAAGGACGGCTGGTTCAAATCCTATGTGATAAACCCTGAGGATTTCGGCTTTAAAAAGTGTACGAAGGCTGATCTCAAGGGCGGAGATCCCGCAGAAAATGCCAGGATCACAAGACAGATCCTGGAAGGCGCAAAGGGGCCAAAGACGGATGCTGTTCTTTTAAATGCAGGCGCAAGCCTCTACATTGGCGGAAAAGCTGCCACTTTTGCCGACGGGATTGAGCTTGCGAAGAAAATAATTGAATCGGGTGCGGCTCTTTCGACACTTGATAAATTTATCAAAGCAAGTAGCGGAAATTGAGGAGATAAAATGAGTATTCTGGACCAGCTTACGGAGCATGCCCTTCTTAGGGTTGACGAGGCAAAAAAAGTCATATCATCGGATGAGATAAAAAGGAGAGCGCTTGAGCTTCCCGGGAAAAACCATGAATTTGCAAGGGCGCTGAAAAAGAGCGACATCTCTTTTATATGTGAGTGCAAGAAGGCATCACCGTCAAAGGGGCTGATAGCAAAAGAGTTCGATGCAACCGCCATAGCAAAGGAGTATGAGGCAGCGGGTGCAGACTGTATCTCTGTACTTACCGAGCCGAAGTGGTTCCTTGGGAGCAATGAGTATCTTCTTGGGGTTACAGAAAACGTAAACATACCATGTATAAGGAAGGACTTCACCGTGGACGAATATATGATCTACGAAGCCAGAGTCCTTGGCGCCTCAGCAGTTCTTCTTATATGCTCGGTCCTTTCTGACAGCCGGTTGGAGGAGTATCTTGGCATATGCAGGGAGCTTGGAATGGATGCTCTTGTAGAAGCCCACGACGGGGAAGAGGTTATGAGAGCTCTTAAGGCAGGGGCAGAGATCATAGGTGTCAATAACAGGAACCTCAGGGATTTCTCGGTGGATGCCGGAAATGCCATAGGACTTAGAAAGATGATACCCGAAGGGAAAATTTTTGTATCAGAGAGCGGCATAAGTACTGCTGATGATATAAGAGCGCTCAGGGATGCCGGAGTTGATGCGGTCCTTGTGGGTGAAGCCCTGATGAGAGCTCCTGACAAGAAGAAAAAATTGCAGGAACTAAAGGGGCGGGACGTTTGAGATGAGTTTGGCAGAGGTGAAAAAAGACCATGAATAGCGTTATAAAGCTGTGCGGGCTTTCAAAAAGGGAGGATATTCTCCGGGCAAATGAGCTTAACCCTGAGTTTGTGGGATTTGTTTTTTACCAAAAAAGCAAAAGAAATGTGACTGCTAAAGAAGCGAAAGAGTTCAGACAGGAGCTTAACAAGAGTATTAAGGCCGTCGGTGTTTTTGTGGATGAGCCCGTAGCAAATATTGAAAGACTTTTTGAGGAGGGTATCATCGATGTGGCCCAGCTTCACGGAAGCGAGGATGAGACCTGCATCGCTGAGCTGAAGAATAAAGGGATTCCCGTAATAAAGGCATTTAATGTTGCAGAAGAGAGCTTTCTTGAAAAGGCTATGAAAAGCAGTGCTGACTTTGTGATGTTTGATTCCGGAAAGGGATGCGGAAGGACTTTTGATCTGAAGGTGCTTGAAGGATTTGACAGACCATTTTTCATCGCAGGAGGTCTTGATCCAAAAAATGTCAGACAGATTATAAAGAGCGTGCATCCTTACGGGGTTGATGTAAGCTCGGGAATAGAGACTGGAAAGGCTAAGGATTTTGAGAAAATGAAAGAATTTGTTGAAAACGTAAGGCGAGAGGATTATCAGTATGATGGGAATGGGAGATTTGGAAGGCACGGCGGGCAGTTCATTCCCGAGACCCTCATGAATGCAGTTATCGAGCTTGAAGAGGCATATCTTAAGTACAGGGATGACACTGATTTTAACAGGGAGCTGACAGAGCTTCTCAATGAGTATGCTGGCAGGCCAAGCAGGCTGTATTATGCTGAAAAGATGACAAAGGACCTGGGAGGGGCAAAGATATACCTCAAGAGAGAGGATTTAAATCACACGGGCTCACACAAGATAAACAATGTGCTTGGGCAGGCGCTTCTTGCCAGGAAGATGGGAAAGAAAAGGCTCATAGCAGAGACGGGAGCAGGCCAGCACGGAGTGGCAACGGCAACGGCTGCTGCACTTCTTGGAATGGAATGTGTTGTGTTTATGGGTAAGGAGGACACGGAAAGGCAGGCTCTGAATGTATACAGAATGAGGCTCCTTGGAGCAGAGGTTATTCCGGTGACAACGGGGACGGCCACGCTGAAGGACGCTGTATCAGAATGTATGAGAGAGTGGACTAAAAGGATAGATGACACTCATTACTGCCTTGGATCAGTTATGGGTCCGCATCCGTTCCCTACAATTGTCAGGGATTTTCAGGCAGTTATTTCCAGAGAAATAAAGCAGCAGATCATGGAAAAAGAGGGTAAGCTTCCGGATGCAGTGATCGCGTGTGTCGGAGGTGGAAGCAACGCGATGGGAAGCTTCTATAATTTTATACAGGATGAGAGTGTAAGACTCATAGGCTGTGAGGCTGCAGGGAGAGGAATAGATACCTTTGAGACTGCTGCGACCGTTAACACCGGTAAGCCGGGAATTTTTCACGGGATGAAGTCATATTTCTGTCAGGATGAGTATGGACAGATTGCTCCTGTATACAGCATATCCGCGGGACTTGATTATCCTGGGATCGGGCCGGAGCATGCATATCTTCACGACATCGGAAGGGCAGAATATGTGCCTGTGACGGATGAGGAGGCTGTTGAAGCTTTTGAATACCTCTCAAGAACTGAGGGGATAATCCCGGCCATAGAAAGTGCTCACGCAGTTGCGTATGCAAGAAAGCTTGCACCCAAAATGGGGAAGGATGAGATAATTGTCATAACGATCTCCGGAAGAGGTGACAAGGACTGCGCCGCGATTGCCAGATACAGAGGGGAGGATATACATGAGTAAGATTAGCGAGGCTTTTAATAATAAGAAGGCATTTATTCCGTTCATAACCTGCGGAGACCCTGATATTGAAACGACAAAAAAGATAATAGGAGAGCTTGTAAAAAACGGCGCCGATCTTATTGAGCTCGGGATACCTTTTTCAGACCCTACGGCGGAGGGCCCTGTTATACAGAGTGCCAATGTCAGAGCCCTTTCCAAAGGCATCACAACGGATGACATCTTTGAGATGGTGGCCGGAATCCGGTCATCGGTTCCTGTTCCGATGGTGTTCATGACTTATGCGAATGTTGTATTTTCATATGGTATGGACAGATTCTTTTTAAGATGCAAAGAGACAGGAATGGATGGTATCATACTTCCGGATGTGCCTTATGAGGAAAAGGCTGATTTTGACAGATCTGCAGCTGCAAACGGTATAGACTTTATTTCTATGGTGGCTCCGACGTCGAAAGAGAGAATACAGAAGATAGCCGCGGAGGCAAAGGGCTTTATCTATGTAGTATCCAGTCTTGGAGTGACCGGTGTAAGAAAGAGTGTATCAGGAAACATCAGTGATATTGTGAGCAGCATCAGAAAAGCCACAGATATTCCGTGTGCCATAGGTTTTGGGATATCAGAGCCAAAGCAGGCGCGGGAGATGGCAGATATTTCAGACGGGGCCATAGTCGGTTCGGCCATCGTCAGAATAATCGGTGAGTATGGTACGGATGCCCCCTCGCATGTAGGAGAGTTTGTGAAGGCAATGAAGGATGCGCTGTCTGCATGATGCCAAGGAGGATTGGTTTCATATAGCTTTTGTCGGAGCATTATCTTTTGTAATTGATTAAATATGATATAATGTGGTCTGGTGCTTGTACACAAGCACCGGATTTTTATTTTGGATATATTTTGAAAACTTTGGACAGTACTAAGGAATCCGACGCAAACGGTACCCTTTAGGACATTGGATGGAGAGGGATTTATGAAAGAAAGAGAAACACTTGGAAGCAGGCTTGGATTTATACTTTTGTCTGCCGGATGCGCAATAGGTATAGGAAATGTATGGCGCTTTCCCTATATGGTCGGTGAGAACGGAGGCGGATTGTTTGTTATCGCATATGTGGCATTTCTTCTGCTTCTGGGGGTACCGATAATGACCATGGAATATGCCATGGGACGCGCCAGCAGGCTGAGCATTCTGCCCGCATACAAAAAGCTTGAGCCAAAGGGGACAAAATGGCACGTTGCAGGATTTTTTGCCATAGCGGGAAACTACATCCTCCTTATGTTTTACTCCGTGGTGTCGGGATGGATACTGAGATACTTTGTCATTTCCCTTATGGGATACTTTGATGGGAAGGATGCAGACGGTATAAATGCACTGTTCCAGGAAATGATGGCAAATCCGTTTACTCTCATTCTTTTTATGGGTATCACAATGGCTATAACAATGATTGTAACTTCCATGGGACTGCAGAAGGGTGTTGAATCGGTGACAAAGACAATGATGATCGCCCTCATTATAATTATGGTATTCCTTGGGGTGAGGTCCCTTACTCTGCCCAACGCTGCTGAGGGAGTGCGGTTTTATCTGATGCCAAATGCAGAAAGCATAAAGAAGGTCGGTCTTGGAAACGTATTATACAGCGCTCTCAATCAAAGCTTCTTTACACTGAGTCTTGGAATCGGAAGCATGGAGATCTTCGGAAGCTATATAGAAAAAGACAAAAGTCTTGTGGGTGAGGCGCTCATTGTTGCGGGACTGGATACCTTTGTTGCAATTGTTGCCGGGCTGATTACAATACCTGCCTGTTTTGCCTACGGAGTTTCTCCTGACAATGGACCGAGCCTTATATTTCTTACACTTCCGAATATTTTTGCTACCATGCCCGGCGGAAGGTTCATTGGAAGCCTGTTCTTTTTGTTCATGTATTTTGCAGCTCTTTCAACAATGATAGGCGTATTTGAAAATGATGTCAGCTTTTCGATAGATATTTTCGGAAGAGAAAGGAAGAAGGCAGTTATCATAGCAGGCACCATAATTACACTCGGCTCGGTTCCCTGCGCTCTGGGATTTAATGTTCTTAGCTTTCTCGAACCCCTTAAGCCCGGCAACACTATCATGGATCTTGAGGACTTTCTGGTGAGCAATCTCCTTCTTCCGTTTGGAGCTTTGGTGTGCTGTCTGTTCTGCACCGGAAGGTATGGCTGGGGATATGAGAATTATCTGAGGGAGGTCAACAGCGGCACCGGAATAAAACTCAGCCGCGGACTTATGTGGTATTTCAGGATAGTACTTCCACTGGTGCTTGTATTTCTTGCCGTTTATGGGATAGGAAGCTATTTTGTTAAGAGTAACTGAAGACGTTTATGGGATAGGAAGTTATTTTGTTAAGAGTAACTGAAGATGGTAAAAGAGGGAGCTTTCCGCCGATGCGGGAAGCTCCCTCTTTTTAGCGGAGTCGGAGGGATTCGAACCCTCGTGCCCAAAAAGGACAAACGCATTTCGAGTGCGCCTCATTACGACCACTTTGATACGACTCCAAGCATATTAAATTATCTGAAGCGTTTTTTATTATACTTTTTTAATTAAGAGGAGTCAACCTGATTACTTGGCATGGACAGCATTATTTTGTATAATTACATGTAGTATGCGTTAGAGAGTGACTATTCAGTATAGTTCAAATTTTAAAGGAGGCCTTTTCACATGATGAGAATTGGTATGTTGACTAGCGGTGGTGACTGTCAGGCTTTGAATGCAGCAATGCGCGGAGTTGTTAAGTGTATTGCGCACAGCGGAGAGGAAGTTGAGTTCTATGGCTTCAAGAATGGCTACAGGGGACTCATTTACGGTGACTTCAGAATGCTCACCTCCAAGGACTTTTCAGGTATCCTGACCAAGGGCGGAACTATTCTTGGAAGCTCAAGAACTCCGTTTAAGACTATCAGGGAACCTGACGAGAAGGGACTGGATAAGGTTGAGGCAATGAAGCAGAATTACCACAAGCTTCAGCTTGACTGCCTGGTTGTGCTTGGAGGCAACGGATCACAGAAGACCGCCAACCTTCTTAGCGAGGAGGGACTTAATGTGGTTTCCCTTCCGAAGACAATTGACAATGACCTTTGGGGAACAGATATGACCTTTGGTTTCCAGAGTGCAGTGGATGTTGCCACAAACGTTATAGACAATATACATACCACAGCGGATTCACATGGCCGTGTATTCATCATCGAAGTAATGGGTCACAAGGTTGGATGGCTGACGCTTAATGCGGGACTTGCAGGCGGTGCAGACGTTATCCTTATCCCGGAGATTCCTTATGATATTGGCAAGATATGTGATGCCATTGAGCAGAGAGACAAGAGAGGCAGCAGGTTCACTATCATTGCTGTTGCTGAGGGTGCCATTTCCAAGAAGGATGCCAAGTTAAGCAAGAAGGAATACAAGGAGAAGATGGCAAACTACAGTTATCCTTCCGTATCCTACGAGATAGCCGAGGCTATAGAGAAAAAGACAGGACATGAAGTCAGAGTTACTGTTCCCGGACACATGCAGAGAGGCGGAGCTCCTGATCCATACGACAGAGTATTTGCATCAAGGCTTGGAGCAGAGGCCGGCCAGCTCATTCTCAAAAAGGAGTATGGCTTCATGGTAGCATACAAGAACAGGGAGATTGTGAAGGTTCCTCTTTCAGAGATAGCAGGAAAGCTCAAATATGTTTCTCCGGATGCAAGCATCATCAAGGAAGCGAAGATGCTTGGCGTATGCTTCGGGGATTAAATTTTGGTTTTGTTGGAGTAGTTTTTTAAATGGGCTATGTAGCGCTTTACAGAAAGTTCAGACCGCCGGTCTTTGAGGACGTCAAGGGTCAGGATCACATAATTACAACGCTCAAAAATCAGATCAAATCAGATAGGGTTGGACATGCTTACCTGTTCTGCGGAACTCGTGGAACAGGTAAGACTTCTGTTGCGAAGATTTTGGCGAAAGCTGTCAACTGTGTAAGACCTGTGGATGGTAGCCCCTGCGGCGAATGCGAGATGTGCAGGGAGATCGCTGCCGGCAGCAGCATGAATGTCATAGAGATAGATGCAGCGTCCAACAACGGCGTTGATAATGTCAGAGAGATCATTGATGAGGTCTCCTATTCACCAGCCAGAGGAAAGAGGAAGGTATATATCATCGACGAGGTACATATGCTATCTCCCGGTGCTTTTAATGCGCTCTTAAAGACGCTGGAGGAGCCGCCCTCTTATGTAATGTTTATTCTGGCGACGACAGAGGTCAACAAGATACCAATTACAATCCTTTCCAGATGTCAGAGGTATGATTTCCACAGGATTACAATTGACACTATCGAGGGGAGGCTGAGGCAGGTTGTAGATGCTGAGGGCATTGATGTTGAGGAAAGAGCACTCAGATATATTGCCAAAACTGCTGACGGCTCAATGAGAGACTCACTGAGCCTTTTGGATCAGTGTATCGCCTTCAACTACGGAGAGGAACTGACATATGACAAGGTGCTCAGCGTACTCGGTGCTGTGGACACAGAGGTTTTCAGCAGACTTTTTTCCGCTCTTTACTCACAGGATGTGAACACGGCTTTAACAATTCTTTCGGATGTTGTGATACAGGGAAGAGAGCTTACACAGTTTGTAAATGATTTTGTCTGGTATTTGCGAAACCTGATGCTTGTACAGGCATCGGACCAGATGGAGGATGTTGTTGATATTTCTACCGACAATCTTAAGACACTAAAGGACCTTGCACAGGGGGCGGATACTGATACGATCCTTCGCTTTATAAGGATATTTTCAGAGCTGTCATCAAATATCCGCTTTGCGACTCAGAAGAGGATACTCATAGAAATAACTATGATAAAGCTCTGCAAACCGCAGATGGACAAGGCTGAGGACTCCCTTGAGGACAGGCTGAGGATCCTTGAGGAGCACGATGAAAAAAACAGCAGGATAATCGGAAGCATTCAAAGCGGGGAAATCGGAGTAATATCTTCTTTTTCCCAGGGGCAGGCACAGAGCGCTGCACCCAGAGAAAAAAAGGTGCTTGACAGGGCGGTTCCTGAGGACATCAAGAGGTTTGTAAATGACTGGGCAAAGGCGATTGCGAGAATGAACAATCCAATGAAGCTCTATATGCAGAGAGCAAAGCTTAGTCTTGGCAATGATGACAGACTTCTTCTTGTTTTTGACAACAAGCAGATTGCCGACAAGTATGCGTCGGGAGAATCAGCCGATGAGTTTCAGGACTTTATAGACAGCCTGACAGGTAAACATATAGAATATGAGACGAAGTTCATTGAACCCTCGCAGGTTTTTGAAGAGAGCTATGTGAATCTTCAGTCCATAAAGTTTGATATAGTAACAGAAGATGACGAAAAGGAGACAGAGGAATAATGGCAAAGCGTGGAGGCTTTCCCGGAGGTGGAATGCCGGGAAATATGAGTAATCTGATGAAACAGGCTCAGAGAATGCAGAGGCAGATGGAGGAAAACCAGAAGGAGCTTGAGACAAAAGAGTTTTCAGCCAAGGCAGGAGGCGGAGCAGTAGAGGCGGTTGTATATGGCAACAAGACCCTGAAGGGCATAACAATTTCACCGGATGCAGTAGATCCTGAGGATGTGGAGATGCTGCAGGATCTGATCGTGGCTGCGGTAAATGAAGCTATGAAGCAGGCTGATGAGGCTGGTGGAGCTATGATGAACTCTCTTACAGGTGGTCTGGGCGGAGGCCTTCCCTTCTGATGGATCTCTACAGCGGACATATTAACAGATTGATAGATGAGCTGGCATCGCTTCCGGGAATTGGCGGCAAGTCGGCGCAGAGACTAGCTTTTTACATAATCAATCTCCCCAAGGACCGGGTTAAAAAGCTGGCTGATTCCATAACAAATGCCCGTGAAAACGTGCATTACTGCAAAGAGTGCTGTACACTGACGGATGATGATATTTGTCCGATCTGCAGCAATACAAGCCGTGATCACGAGACAATAATGGTGGTAGAGAATGCCAGAGATCTGGCTGCCTATGAAAAAACCGGCAAGTATGAAGGGGTCTATCATGTACTTCACGGTGCTATTTCACCGATGCTGGGGGTAGGTCCCGGGGACATAAGGCTGACTGAGCTTATGCAGAGACTTCAGGGCAGTAATGTAAAAGAAGTGATAATTGCCACAAACTCAAGTCTTGAGGGAGAGACCACGGCAATGTACATCAGCCGGCTGATAAAACCGACGGGAATAAAGGTTACAAGAATAGCAAGCGGAGTTCCTGTAGGGGGCGATCTGGAATACATTGATGAGGTAACCCTGCTGCGTGCACTTGAGGGAAGAACAGAGCTTTAGACAGCAAATTTCTGTCTTTTGCCTGCAAGAATCCTGCGCTTTGCCGGACGGGCATCATGCTTTGAAAGGCGCAGGTTCATAAGATTTCTGTATTTTTGAGGAAGAACGATAATCTCAATTTATGAGTCAATATAAAGGAGGAACCAGGATGGCAGTAAGCAGAGAGAGATTCGGTGAAACCAAAAACGGAACACCAATCTATGAATATCACCTTACAAACGACAACGGAGCAGAGGTTACAGTGCTCAATTATGGCTGTATTATCAGAAATATAATTGTTCCGGCAAAGGATGGCAGGAAGATAGACGTGGCACTTGGATATGATGCCCCGGAGGAGTATTTTATAAACAGCTGCTTCCTTGGAGCAACTGTAGGACCATCAGCAAACAGGATTGCAAAAGCAAAGTACAGTATAGACGGCAAAGAGTACATTCTGCCGATCAATGATGGCCCGAACAATCTTCATTCAGATATGAACAACGGCTTTCACAAGCGTATCTGGGATGCCGAAGAGGCAGACAACTCTGTCAGGTTTACATTAAAGGCAGAGGACGGAGATCTTGGATTTCCGGGGAACAGGGTATTTGAGGTGACTGTATCTCTTTCGGATGACAATGCACTTGAGCTTCATTACAGGGGAACCAGTGATGAAAAGACACTGATGAATCTGACAAATCATTCATACTTCAATCTGTCAGGATGCAACTATGGAAGCTGCCTGGATCATGTGCTGAAGCTTTATTCATCTGCATATACACCGGTGATTGACAGTGAAGCCATACCAACAGGTGAGATTGCATCGGTAGAGGGCACTCCGTTTGATTTCAGGCAGGAGAAGCCAATAGGAAGAGATATAGATGCAGACAACGAGCAGCTGAAATTTGTGGGAGGTTATGATCACAATTTTGTTGTAGATGGATGTGACGGGACGCTTAGGACTTTCGCTGAAGTTTCATCTCCGGTAACCGGAATTACCATGAAATGTTCAACTACTCTTCCCGGCTTCCAGCTGTATACCGGCAATTTCCTCGAGCATGGCAATGGAAAAGAAGGGACTGTTTACAGGCACAGGGATGGATTCTGCCTTGAAACACAGTTTTATCCGGATTCGATAAACAAGGAGAGCTTTCCTGACTGTGTATTTGGCCCTGACAAGGTATATGACCATGTTACGGTATATCAGTTCTCATAAAGTGAGTGTTTTGGAGGGGGGACTTTGGCTGAAGTACGAGATTTTAGCTCATATGCAGAAAAATTAAATAGAGGAGATTCCACAAAGGGCACATCTTCAGTCGAACCGTCATATAAGGAGAGAATAAGAAATCACAGGATTGCTGTTATCGTGAGAACTGTAAGCATAACAGCAGCTGTGATTATTTTTACTGTTCTGATTTATATCAGCTGGAGGGATAAGGAGTATTCTGAGGCGGTTCTGGTAGAGCATGCAGCTATTACTAACGGTATAGATTCCAGGGTTCTCAGCCTCAGTGGACACATTGTCCAGTACAGTAAGGATGGTGTCAGCTGCCTTAATCAGAATGGACAGGTCCTTTGGAACCAGACATATGAGATGCAGGATCCCATCGCTCAGATCTGCGGGGATGTCATCGCTATTGGTGATTATAACGGTCACAATATCTATGTCAATAACGTGTCGGGAATAATGGGACAGGTTGATACCAATCTGCCGATAAGGGATTTTTGTGTTTCATCACAGGGTGTAGTTGCAGCTGTCCTGGATGGGATAGATGTAACATGGATTTATCTGTATGACTCGCAGGGCAACACGCTTGCCAGCTTCAAAACGACCATGAAGGACAGCGGCTATCCGATCGCCATTGGAATATCACCCAATGGTGAGCTTGTCAGCGTTTCGTACCTCTATCCGGAGGACGGAGCATTGAAATCCAGTGTTGCTTTCTTTAATTTCGGTTCTGTCGGGCAGAACGAGATAGATAATTATGCCAGCGGATATGATTATCCGGGGGTTGTTGTTCCTTTTGTTCAGTTCATGAATTCAAGGTCTGCATTCGCTGTGTCGGATGACAGAGTAATGTTCTACAGCGGCGATGAGAAGCCGGTGAGTCAGGCGGAGATATTTACAGGCAATGAACAGATAAAGTCTGTATATTTTAATGACTCATATCTGGGACTTGTATTTGCAAACAGCACTTCGGATGGGAATTACAGGCTGCAGGTTTACAATGACAGAGGAGACAGCGTCCTTACCACATATTTTGATATGGAGTACACTGAGGTGGTCTTCAGCAACAAGCAGATCATAATCTATAACGAGGATGAATGCGTGATAAAGGATATGGGAGGACATGTAAAATACGAGGGGCCGTTTGAAAACCCTGTCAGAACAATGATACCAACGGGGCAGCGCAGCAAGTTTATTCTGGTAACGTCAGACAGAGTCGAGACCATGAATCTTAAGTAAAAAAGTTATGTTGGGGGAGAGATGGATATTGAGATTTCGCAGATAGTCATCCCGATTGTGGTGATTGTTCTGTTTTTATGGAGGATGTCAGATGGCACGAAAAACGGGCTGTTTGGTGAAGCGGCGGGTCTGATAGCGGTAATCGCAGCATTTGTGGCAGTCTATTTTATAGCCAATATAGCGGGGAATGTCCTGAACAAAAACTTCGGGGCGATTGCAGTAAAGATCGGATATCTGATTGTGGCAGTCGTTGTTTATAGGGTTATGGCAGCGCTGTGTAATGCACTGAAAAAAATAAAGGACATACCTGTGCTTGGCGCTCTTGACAGAGTAATGGGTGCAGTATTCGGCGCTGCCGAGGCAGCAATTATTATTTATATCGTTGAATTTGTCACCGGGATAAAATTTTTTGATCCTGTGATTGCCCTATTTACGCAGGGTTACAACTTTTTGAACGAGAAAATTCAAAATCTTTTATAAAAATTTAAAAAAAGTAGTTGACAATGATATTGGCGCTATGATATTCTATGAAAGCTGTCGCTGAGGACAGCAACAACAAAGCACCTTGACAAATAAACAGTAATGCAACCCTGAAAAATTCATTGAGAATTATTTCAGAATAAACAAACCAAAAGTAAAACGGACAGAACAAAAGCCAAGCTTAAGTTCTGAACGGGATGAACTATT
>JAILJR010000242.1 GCA_024694565.1 Butyrivibrio sp.
TTAATCAATGCCTTGGTAGTGTTTTAACATACCTTTTCTTCTTGTATAATCCAAAAACCATGTTGCGGCATGTGTTAAATGCCGCCGTTAAAACATTTTGATTCTCGGCGTCTTTATATAATTTAAAGTGCCACCCTATCATCGTTTTGATACTGTGGGTACTTATACTGCCCGTACGGCCTCGTCTATACAGAGCCAAAATCTCATTTAAAAGATAACAATCTGCTTTTCGGCAAACCCGCAGCCACATCGCATAATCATTATTCTTCTTTATATCTTTTATCTGAATAAGCCCAACAATCTTTGCATCGTACATTACAGTCAGGCATCCTGGCCAGCAATAGTTAAAGAATCCTGTTTTTGTTATTTTTTTTGGACCTGTTACAGTTACGCCGTTTCTGTTTCCCTCAACATCTATCTCTGCATAATTCGTATAGGAAAAATGGCAGCCATTCCCTTCCATGAATTTGATCTGCTTCTCCAGTTTCTCAGGCAGCCACAAATCATCGGAGTCCAAAAATGCAATCCATCTTCCTTTTGCTTCGCGCAGAGCTTTATTTCGACTGACTGCCGCACCACTGTTTTTCTCATTTTTAAAATACTTAATCCTCTCATCCGATAAAAACGGCTCTACCACCTTATCCGTATTATCAGTTGAGCAGTCATCTACAATTAAAAGTTCCCAGTTTGTATAAGTCTGTTTCAACACAGACTCAATACTCTCCTTGATAAATTTGCCTGTGTTGTAAGAAGGCATGATTATAGAGACCAAATCACTCATGCTGCCTCTCCTTCTCTAAAATCCTGCAAGGTATCCCAACTGCTGTCGCACCCTTAGGAATATCCTTATTTACGAGAGTGCAGGATCCAATAATTGCATTTTCGCCAATTGTAATTCCTTCAGTACTTGAGCCATTCTTATTAATAATTGAGGCTCTCATCCCAATATAGACACCATCTTCTATCTTTATAGGATAGTGTCCCTGATTTCTTCCATGGCAAGCAAAGTATACTCCATAAGAAATAATGACATTATTCCCTATTGTGAGCAAATCATAACACACATCATCAAGATAACACTTCATGCCGATGAAGACATGTTTACCTATTTTAAATCCGCAAAGGCGGTATAATAAAATGCGAACATTATTAAATACACAGTTCGGAGCAATAACCTGCGCAACAAATTTACGCAAAGGCTTAGCGACAATCGTTAACGGAGAATAGTTATAGTAATATGGAGCTTCTTTGCCTGTAACCTTCTCATAAGCAAACTTTAAAAGCTTCATCTGCGCTCCTCCAGTAATTTCCTTGCATAAGCCTGCAATTCATCATACTTTTCCTGACTCACGGCTCCTCTCTTCAACAGAGAATCCCCATAGTCATCGGTAACTTCTATTTCATCCGTACTTTCCGTCATATTTTTACGTATAAACACTTTTTTAACGGTCAGCAGTATTATCTTTAGATCTCCTAAAAAACTGATTCTTTTAATGTATTTCAGATCCCAGTCAAGTTTATCTTCCCAGCTGATCGCATTCCTTCCCATCACTTGTGCCAATCCACTGAGACCTGGTTTTGCAGTGTGCCTCATCCTCTGCTTATCTGTCATAAAAACCATATCCCGAACAAGCTGCGGGCGCGGCCCAATGACGCTCATCTCGCCTTTCAGGATATTAAAAGCTTCCGGAAGCTCATCCAGACTTGTAGCTCTGAGCATTTTGCCAAATGCCGGCAGACGCTGCTCATCCGGAAGCAGGTTCCCGTTTGAATCTTTTTCATTTGTCATGGAACGAAATTTGTACATATCAAAGATCCGCTCACGACCGGTCTTAGGATCGATCATTCCCGGCCTTGGCTGCTTAAAGATGACAGGAGATCCCATTTTAATGCGCACTATGATAGCAATAATTGCATAAAGCCACCAGAAAACTCCGATGGTCAGCAGAGAGCAAACGATATCCAGGGCTCTTTTTACATACTTTTCATAAAAGCTTTGTTTGCGTTGAATGCGCATTATTATACCTCATATATGGTTGCATATGCCTGGGCTTCCCTGTCACCGACACCCTATCATACCACCCGGCAAAAACCCTTTCAAGTCCTCACCGGCCCATTCCCGCCGATGCCAATGCGATTTTGCCCATCTTTCTGCCGTCAGACAGCGATTGGATCCTCGACATACTCCAAACTGTAAAGATAGTCAGGATCAATATCGATGCACTGAGACGGATCATTGTTGCCCGTTAAATCCCAGGCAAGAGTGTCGTTCATGATTTTACAATTATTGATGAAAAAAGTAATATCTTTTAAAGTTCTAAATACACCCTGATCTAATTTCTGTTTTGCATCATATGTCACGATCTTGCCGTCACAGAAATACACTGTAACTGTATAATCTTCATGAGGAACAATCTGAACGATTTCAGGCGTATAGTCCATCATATCGTCTCACCTCCATCATCTTACATCAAGGGGGCTATTTTAACAAGCGGCTGATTGTCCTTAGCCAGTTCCCAATCCTGCATCAATTCGTCCCGATGGATTTCCGTCCAGGCCAACACGTATTTCAGCTGTCTGGCAGGAAAGGATGTCGTCATAGTACATTGTAATCCGGAGCCACCCCAGGCACCTGCACTGCACTACTGCCGCTTCAGCCAACCCTCAAGTTCACCCTTCTCAACCATGAGCGCCTTTTTAAAGTACACGCCCTCCATCTTGTCAAGTTTGAAAACAGGACAGGACTTTCCTGCTTTTTGGGACATCCCGATGCTCTTGCGGTCCTGCCATTTTAGTTTAGCTTCATCCTGATTATATACAAGTACGAATGTAAACCTGTTTCTTGTCTCTTCGATACTTATCCCCATTATATCGCATAATAACAGCAGGCTATCCCTGGCTTTTAAATTAATATTTTCCTTTTCAATTGCTCCGTTCTTAAACTCAAACAGAATTACTTGTGTTCCCGTTATTTCGGTGTTGGTTTCCAGAACAGCATCTACCGATTTGCATTTTTCTTCTGAATAACCCAAAGCATTCAGATATTCGGTCTTTACATTGTCAAAATTGACTGCCGGCATCTCCAACCCTGTCATATACTCGGATCTGGTATCATCAAGAGAGCAGTATTTCAGCTGCGTCTGATTGTGGCTCAAAATACCATAGGTGTAGATGGACTGCATTCTCACTCTTCCTCATTCAGCTGACTGTACACGTCCAGATACGGCTGCGACAATGATGCGTAGATCTCCTCTAAATCTCTTGTGCTCTCCTCAAAACAGCTGAGCGGCAAATCATCCGCAGTTTTGGACGGCTTCAGCTTCGCCATATAATAATGGCATGTCTCCTCTACACCATACCTCTTTGAATAAAGCTGGATCGCACTCAGGAACTCGTCGCTGTGTGTAGTCAGAAGAATATTCAATCCGTAGTATTTCTGCAGCATGACGATGATCTCGGCGTACCTGACCTGCCATTCCGGATGGAGATGAACCTCGGGTTCGTCGATGACGATGATGCCGTTTTCCTCGATGCTGCCGTTCATCAGCAGTTCCTTAAGGATGATAAAGCTCTTGATGCCGGTCGAAACACTTACCAGATCTAACTCTGCTTTATACTTAGCCGATTTGTACTTAATCGCTCCTTCCTTAATAGCAAGACTGCCTGATAAAACA
>JAILJR010000245.1 GCA_024694565.1 Butyrivibrio sp.
AAATAGTCTGGAACCTGTGTCGGTTCTGGGGATGTTTTTCGCAGTATATCAAGAGCCTCAGCTTCACTCATATTGACTCTTTCTCTTTTTATCATCATACACTTTAAGAAGAACTGTATGTGATAGATAAATATTGCCATATACGATAGTATTACACTTAATCTTTCTGAATGTGTAATGCGATAAAACCGAAAATAAAAGTCATGTATCATAAGCTCAATAACATCTCTTCAACAGCTTCAACTGTTTTCGTTATTACAAAATCCTTCCCACGATTTTCTGCTGCTTTTTTATAATGCTGCAACCTGCTTTTTATATGCAATATATTCCTGATTCCCTCATATAGAGCTTTTGTACTATTCTCTGTTACAATTCCATACTCATTATTCTCTCCTAGCAATTCGTAAGCTCCAGAACAATTAGTGCTTACTACAGGGACACCAAGAATCAGAGCCTCTGTTACTGCCGTAGAAAAACCTTCTCTTCTCGAAGAACAAACGAACAAATCTGCCTTAGCTATAATTGGATAGGGATTATCCTGAAAACCCAAAAAAGAAAAAGTATCAGAAATTCCTTGCTCTTCTGCATATTTCATGATTCCTTCCTGATCTGCCCCTGTTCCCAGTATATAAATATGTGTTTTATAACCTGCTGTACTCAATCTTTTTTGTACTGAAGCAAGTCTGTCATATCCTTTGGCCCGAATAATCCTTCCAACAGATACAATATTAAATTCATCTTTCTCAAACGGAACTGATTCTGTTTGTTTCTGTGCCTTTTCCATTATTGTCTCAGAATCAATGGTATTATATAGAACACAGCCATTTGGATAAGAACTTCCGCATACATTCATAAAGGAGTCCTTTACCGTTTCAGCTACGAAAATGACCTTATCAAAATCCTCGTAAGCCTTTTTTGCTTCCTCTAAGGATCTGAAGCCTACTGACAGCTGCTTCTGATTCTTCATCTCTACATGTACCCATGCCACTTTTTTTGAATCCTTATAGGGACAACCGGAAATGATATGTGTCGTTGGTCCCTCCAGATAAGAAACCACCACATCATATCTCTTACGAACAATCAGCTTATAAAGAAGCCTTGCAGGAATTCTTGCCATCAGTCTGCTGTTTCCGTGAAACTGATGATAGAGAAAGCTCTTATATTCGATTCCCTCACGCAGACGATCCTTCTGCGAGTTCTCATCAAACAGAGTCTGAACAGTAATCTGGAACTTGGTCTGATCCATATGATTGACAAGATCCACAAGAACGTTTTCTGCTCCTCCTCTGTCTAGAGTAGGAATCAAAAACAATACGCTGATCATTTCTTCATCCCCTTGTTCTTCTCCTGGTTTGCTTGGCGAATTACTGTTGCCCATAAAACTCCAGGCAACAATGCCAGCAGAGTATATCCCTTTTTTGGTGATTCGGCAACAGCCCTGTTCAGTTTCCGCGCCAAGCAGCAGCTGGCCACATAATGCACATTCTGTTTGAATCGATATACTGCACTTCTATTCGGCAGCTGCATATAGAGTTTGCGGTACTCTGCAAAGCTGTTCGGGCTGTTGTAATACTGCTTTATGATAGTATGTGTTAGTCCCTCCGGCTGATAATCCACCAGATCAAACACTTCATTAGTAACTGCCAGCGGACCAATCCTATCCAACGCAAAAAAGCGGTATTTGGGATCAAAGAATTTCTCACCCGGAAAGGACGGCATCGGAAATACCCGTTTTAAAGCAGAAGTCCTGAAGACATACTGCTTATCTCCTGGTGCAATCCTGCGGTGTTCCCGGTAGAGAGTTTTCTTTACTTTTTCCGGATACTCGCTGCCAATCAGATTCCCCTTCATATCCTTGCAAAGTGAAATGAAGCCTACACAGTTGGTTTTTCGAATTTCGGACCACATTTTCTCTATGATCGTCATGGCATCCTCAGTGAAGATATCATCCGACTCGAAGCATACAAACACTTCTGTATCAGCTTCTTCTACAGCCTTATTAAAAGCTGTGTGAAGACCGCCATTCTCTTTATAGATATATCGGATCGGAAATCTTTTTTCCTTCCGGATCCACTCCTCTGCCAGTTCCCTGGTATTA
>JAILJR010000068.1 GCA_024694565.1 Butyrivibrio sp.
CACAGTGAGCTTTCCAAAAAGCTGGCAAACAGGCTGCTTGAGACAACACTGGACAATTCAAATTTCGGTTTCCGCCTTGGAGTAGGGCTCCATGTTTTTGCAGATACATGGGCCCATCAGGAATTTGCAGGCATAAACAATACTATCAACAAAGTTCAGGATCTTATTTTTGCAAGTCAGGGTTCCCTTATAGAGAAAGTCATAAGTGACCTTGTAGGGGCTTCGGGAGTTATGAGCAAGGTACTGGATGAGTTCATGCCGCTTGGTCATGCTGCGGCGGTGCACTGTCCCGATATGCCATATATTTGGTGGAGGAGCGGAGAACGTTTTACAGACGGGCGGAAGAACTGGGATGAATTCCTGGAGGCAGCAGAGGAGTGCTTCCGTATTCTGCAGTCTGTAAGCTGTGAGCCTGTTACAGGACTGTCAGATGAACAGCAAAAGCTTCTTATGAGGTGTTTCAAGGGAATCCAGTCTGAGGATATCAATGAACGCTATCAGGAATGGATGCGCCGTATACATGAAAACTATTTCTGCATTGAGGATTTTGACGATACAGATCAGAATATTGAATACAGCACAGCGACTATTTTCGGTGATGTAAATTTCCGTCGCCAGTTCTATGATGAGATCAACAGTCACTTTGACTGGGTTCGGGATCAGCTTGAGGAAGAGGATATTTTTGTTCTGAAGAGTACGCCGATTTATTGAAGCGAGTGTGTGAAATGAAGAGATCGGAAAGGATATACGAATATATACGGAAAAGTTCTGAGAGATACAACAGAGAACAACTGAAGGGCAATGCCGGTATTGATGCGTCTGAGATTGCTGAGAAACTGGGGATATTAAGGAATAATGTTTCAATGGAACTCAATGTTCTTCATCGGCAGGGCCGGATAATCAAGATTGTTGGACGTCCGGTCCGCTACTTCGACAGGAATGTACTGGAGGAGCTCCTCGAAAAGGAACTCCCCCAGGGAGCATATGAGGTCCACAGCATAGAGGAATGTCTTGGAAAGAAGGCAGCCGAGAATCCCTTTGGCGGGCTCATAGGGGCAAACGGCAGCCTGGCCAAACAGGTTGAGCAGGCCAAGGCAGCAATACTCTATCCTCCTGATGGCCTGCATACCCTGATTGTAGGTCAGACAGGTGTTGGCAAGACTCTTTTTGCCCATATGATGTTTGAATACGGCAAGGTAATGCATCGGTTTGCAGAAAATGCTCCTTTCATCGTATTCAACTGCGCCGATTACTATAACAATCCGCAGCTTTTGATATCCCATATCTTTGGACATGCAAAAGGGGCCTTTACCGGAGCAGATTCTGCCAAAGCGGGTCTGGTGGAGTCAGCGGATCAGGGAATCCTTTTTCTGGATGAAATTCATCGCCTGCCTCCGGAAGGACAGGAAATGATCTTTTATTTCATGGATACGGGAACATATAACAGACTGGGGGAAACTGCCCGTAACCGTCGAGCAAAGGTACTCATAATAGGGGCTACAACTGAAGATCCTGATTCTGCATTGACTAAAACCTTTGTCCGCCGTATTCCGAATATTATCAAAATTAAGCCGCTTGCGGAAAGGTCACTGCAGGAAAAGCTGGACATAATAAAGCTGCTGTTTTCGGATGAGGCCCGTCGTATCAAAAAACCCATGCGTGTCAGTGTAGAGGCCGTTAAAGCACTTATCGGCAGCATCGGAGGAGGAAACGTGGGGCAGCTAAAGTCTAATATCAAGCTGCTATGTGCTCAGGCTTTCCTCAGTGGGATTGATAATCCCAATACCATAGATGTGGATTTTCGAATGCTTCCGCCCAATGCAAAGGAGGGGCTCCTTACTCTCTCTGCTAACCGTCAGGCGCTTTCAGAGCTGGCAGAGCTTCTGGATGAGCCGCTTGTGGTGGTTCCGGGAGGCGGCAGGACACGTCTTGAAGAGAGTGAGACTGACAGAAAGGCTTTCAATCTCTACAGGATAGTTGAAGACAAGGTAACGCTTCTCAAGGGTGAAGGTATCAGCGAAGAGCTTATAAAACAGATGGTTGCCACAGATGTGAATGTTTACATAAAGTCTTTGTATAACAAGAAGGACCTTGTTAACATGACTACAAGGGAGCGCCTTTTGAAGATTGTGGATCCGGGACTGGTGGACTTTTCAGAACATGTTTCCCTGTTTGTCCAGAAACAGCTGAACCGCAGTTACAGAGACCGATTCCTGTATGCCTTCAGTCTGCATCTTTCGGCATTCCTT
>JAILJR010000069.1 GCA_024694565.1 Butyrivibrio sp.
AGAGGAGTGCTCTGATTGAGACGCTGTCATCTGACCCGGAGATCGGAGCAAAGGTACTCGAAGGCTTCGATGACACAGAGTCCTGTTACCGCGCCCTTGTGAATGCCCTGAGCTTTCAGCTCAGAGATGATATTGACTTCAGGAACAAGGATATTACAAAGGACCACTTTGTAGATGGGGCACTTAACAGAACGTCTCTTGCAGACTGGGATCTTGTCGAGAGAGCTTTTGAGCTTTTGGATGAGATAAGGAATCGGAGAGCATCAATATATGCACTTTCACATGCTGCTGATTTTATAGAGCAGTCGGGGAACACGAAGGCCATAGAGGAGAACAGAAAGCTGGAATCCGGATATGGGAAGAAAAAGGAAGACTTTACACAGAAGAGCTTTGAAGAATACATTAAACAGCAGGCCGATAAAGACAATGTTGAGGATGTAAAGAGAGCTGTTGCGGGATACTATGCGCTGACTGAAAGAGAGAAAAATCTTTTCTTCACTGTGCTGTCAAGCCGTGATCTTCTTGATGTATCAAGAAAGGATTACAAGAAGAGCTTCTTTGGTATTAAAGACAGAGACTACGTAAATCAGGCAGGTCGCGACAAGCTGATAGACAGATACATTGAATCCAGCCTCGAGGGAAATGTTGGAATCACAGTCGGGGCAGGAATACATTATGATGCCATGAAAATGCTGTTTTCAACACAAATTTCAGACAGGGAGAGATTTGATACAGATAAGAGCATAGAGAGCATGATGGTAGTTGAGAGAAATCTCTTTATGGGAAGAGCGACTGCAATTGACTGGAAGCTGTTTAAGAGAGCCCTCTGTTTTGTAAACAGGGCAAGTGAAGAGCTTGAATATGCAGAAGGAAACGCACAGCTCTACAGGGGAGCCGGAAATCTTTGGGAGCAGGGGCGTCTTGATATCAGCTACAGCTTTCTTAGAAAGAACTTCCACCGCACAGGAAATCAGTGGGGAAGATACCTTGGAAGGCTCTTTATCAGGACCGTCAAGGAGGAGTTACATTATGATGTGCTGGATACACTTGTAGATACTGTGGATTATCTTGAGCTGAGCGCCAAATATGTTCTGCCGCTCAAGGAAGACGGTCTGACAAGAAAGGGAATTGCATGGCTCAAAAAACAGGCAACTGAAAGCAAACGTACTAAGAATGCACTTTTGAAGGCGAACGCAGTTGACTTTAATTTAAATGAACTAAAGACGAAAAGTAGTAAGCCTTCCGGGCAATCGAACAAAGACGAGACACCTCAGATGAATCAGAATTATTTTGAGGCTGTCAAACAGGGGATAGATGATATTTACGCTGTAGGAACGACCTTATCCGATGCAATGCAACAGTCGAAGCAATTCCTCCGGGATCGTCTGATTTCGCCGTTAGCAAATCATTTTAATGCCTTGAAGTTCTTTGAGCCTGAAAATGAGGTGAAAGCAACAGCCGATAAGAACAATTTAGTAGAGCAGTTTTCACCAACTACGGGAAAAGAGGATAAACGCAGCGATGTTCAGAAGTCATTTGATAAAGTATCCGATAATTCCCAATATGCGATGAGCGCCTGGAAGTTTGCAGAAAAAATGCCTTTTACAAAAAGCCTGACCAAGCTCATTAAATACACAGCTGAGAAGGCAGCATATAAGTATTTTTTTGGAAAGAATTTCGATGATAATCAGGACCTTAATATTTTCGGGAAAGACCAAAATGATGAACAGGCACTTGAAAAGCAGAAGCTCATGCAAAAAGAAATAGACGATTATGTAGCCATTGTCTTTAAAGATCTTCTGGATTCAACAATCGGTGAAAAACATGCAGGTAAGCTGCTTTTCTATGAAGAAATCTTACATGCGACCAGGAATCCGGTGACCAAAACCATAAGCTCAGTAATCTACAAGCTTAATTATGCAAAAAAGTGTATCAGTCATGCGGAGAATATTACTGCATGTATCAGCAATAGCAGGCTGTTGAACAACAACGCAAAAGCTGCAATAAACAAAAGGGAAGAGGACAATGCAAAGCTAAAGAGAGCAAATGAAAGAAGACTGTCTGATGAACAGGCAAAGCAGGTAAAGGACATTGTTGATAAGCACAGAGCTATAGCCAGTCTTGGCCAGGATCTGACTGATGCAATCCTGGGTTTCAATATTGTAGGGGAAGCTTTAAACTTTGCAATTGAGACTGCAAATGTTGCAGGAAACAAGCTTAACGTTGGAGAGTATGTGATTTCTAAGGCAATCAAGGAGGGGCTGCAGTTTGCATTGTTTGCTCTAAGGATTGCCTCAGACCGAAAGAGTCTCGCCGATTATTATCTCCATACAGAAGCCGGGAAGTCCATGGTAGACAGGATAAGAGGTGGCTTTATCAAAGCCGGGAACAACCAGCTGGTTGGTCAGCTTGACGACGCTATTAGCAGACAAAAGACCCTGGGCGTTAGCTCTCTGGTGGATATTATATCTGACGCAAGGGGGTATGAGCATACCTCCGAGCTTGCCGAGAATACAGGAATGAGTATTGCACAGTCCATAGTTTTCTGCGCAAGTGGGTTTAATCCAATGGCAGAGACAAAGCTCATGGCGATTACTGTAATGAGTGTTATGGGTCTGGGGAGCGAAATTGGTTCTACTTCACCAGAAACTGTTGAAAAGCTGTTTAACAGCTTCAGGCTTGCAAGATAAAAAGCAGGAAAACGGCTAAAGGAGAATACTGATTATGAGTGTGATATTTTCCAGAATTAAACTGAATACCAGGCAAGTGGTCACCATGATAGTATTTACGTTATTAGCAACAGTTGCACAGATGATCGCGCCTGCAATTGTGAGCAGGATGGTTGACTGTGTAAGTGATAGCAAAGAGACAATGATCATAGTACTGGCAATTGTTATGATTGTTTTGTCAGTGGTGGCCTGTCTTACCAACATTGCTGCTACGAATCTTGCTGCTAAGCTCACGACACGCTTTTCAGCAGATCTCCAAAAGAGATTTTTTACAGGGTTCAGGATTTTTCAGCATCTGAAGTAGATAAATTCGGAAGTGCATCACTGATAACGAGGAATACTACAGATGTATCGGTGATCCAGAACTTCCTTGTAATGCTGATGCGTATTGGACTTCTGGCGCCGATGATGGCGATAATAGGTCTGGTAGCCGCGGTAGCCTTTTCTCCGGTGATATTGCCGATAACCTGAACTTCGGCAATGAGCGCGGGGGCGAGCAGGAATGGAAGGAAGCGGCTTCTATCGCCTGCGCAGATGAGTTTGTAAATAAGAAGGACGGTATTTACCATGCCCCGGTCTCTCAGGGCGGAACCAATTTTTCAGGTGGTCAGAGGCAGCGCCTTGCCATAGCCAGAGCTGTTATGAAGAAGGCGGAAGTGTATATATTTGACGACAGCTTTTCAGCACTTGATATGAAAACTGATAAGACACTAAGGCAGAATATTAAGAAAAACATGAAGGACTCCACAACTCTTGTCGGAGTACTGGTTATGCTTACGCTTCCTGGCAAGAAGGGTGAGGAGA
>JAILJR010000091.1 GCA_024694565.1 Butyrivibrio sp.
GCAAAGATATATAACGTATATAACATGGAATCCCTTCAGAAGGTAATTGAGGAGCTTGGAAAAGATGCTTAATGGAAAGAAAGCCGTTGTAACAGGCGGAAGCAGAGGCATAGGTAAGGCAATCGCCCTGGAATTTGCCAAAAACGGAGCAGATGTAGCAATCATTGTAACAAAAGAGAGCAAAGCTGCTCTGGATACGATAAAAGAGCTGACTGACCTTGGAGTTACAGCAAGGCTCTATACCTGCGACATCAAGGATCCGGATCAGGTCGAGAGCGCGGCTCAGGAGATAATTGCGGATTTCGGATCAATAGACATTCTGGTTAACAACGCAGGAATCACCAAAGACAACCTGCTTCCGAGCCTTGGAGTAATGGATATCGACAACGTTATTGATGTTAATCTCAAAGGCTGCATGTTTGTCACAAGGTCTTTTATCAGAAGCTTCGTAAGAAATCGCAAGGGAAGCATTATAAATATCAGCTCGGTTGTCGGACTTATGGGCAACAAGGGCCAGACCAATTACGCGGCGTCAAAGGCCGGTATTGTTGGATTTACCAAGTCTGTAGCCAGAGAATACGGCAGGAAAAACATAAGATGCAACGCGATTGCACCGGGATTTATAACCACAGATATGACTGCCGGGCTCAGCGAGGCTCAGACTGAGGAGATGAAAAAAATGATCCCCATGGGTAAGCTCGGAAGCCCTGAGGATGTGGCTCGCCTTGCGCTTTTCCTGGGTGGAGAAGAGTCGCAGTATATCACAGGAGAAGTGATCAAGGTCGATGGAGGAATGTATGTGTAGAGTAGTTGTGACCGGAATGGGCGTTATTTCGCCTGTTGGAAATGATCTGGATACCTTTTGGAACAATTTAAAGAACGGGGTATGCGGAGTAGACAAAATAAAGAGATTTGATGCATCGGGGCTTAAAGTCAGCCTGGATGCGGAAGTTAAGGATTTTAATCCGAAGGACTATTACGACAGCATGCAGGAGATCAGAAAATCTGACCTGTTCATGCAGTACGCGATGGCAGCTGCCAAGCAGGCAGTGGAGCAGAGCGGGATCCTGGAGTCGGATCTTGATAAAGAGCGCTTCGGAGTATATATAGGCTCGGGTATTGGCGGAATAAATACCACGATCCGTGAGCAGGACAAGTTAAGAGACAAGGGACCTGACATGGTTTCGCCTTTCTTTGTGCCGATGATGATCAGCAACATGGCTGCAGGAGCGGTTTCCATTAAGTTTGGAGCAAAAGGCCCCACACTTCCTGTAGTCACAGCATGTGCGACATCAACTCACACTCTGGGAGAGGCTTACAGAGCCATCAAGCACGGTTATGCCGATGCCATAATTGCCGGCGGAAGCGAGGCTTCCATCAATGAGCTGGCAATGGCAGGATTTATCAATTGTCAGGCGCTGAATCTCTCGGAAAACCTCGAGGAGGGCAGTCTTCCGTTCGATAAGAGAAGAGGCGGCTTTGTCATGGGCGAAGGAGCCGGAATAGTCATTCTCGAGGAATATGAGCATGCCAAAAAGCGCGGAGCTGATATTCTTGCTGAGGTTGTGGGCTACGGAAATACCGCTGACGCCTACCATATCACAGCGCCGGATCCTGAGGGCGACGGAGCGATCAGAGCGATCAAAAATGCCGTAAATGAAGCAAAGATCGGCGATGACGAGGAAATCTACATAAATGCCCACGGCACGGGAACACACTTAAACGATGCCATGGAGACCAAGGCCATCAAGGCTGTATTTGGCAAAAGAGCTTATGACATCCATATAAGCTCGACCAAGTCCATGACAGGACATATGATGGGCGCAACAGGCGCAGTTGAAGCGATTGCTTCAGTTCTTGCCCTGAAGGATGGCGTAATTCCGCCGACAATAAATTATAAGGAAGCAGACGAGGAGTGCGACCTTGATTACACAGTAAACAAGGCAGCAAATGTGCAGGTTGATTATGCTATCAGCACATCTCTCGGTTTCGGCGGACATAACGCATGTATTGCATTTAAACGATATGAGGCAAAGTAATGACTAATTCGTTAAAAGACTATGAGGAAATATTTGAAAGGCTCTCCCTGACTGAACTTGATGTTCAGGAGGGGGACTTTAAATTAAAGCTCAAAAGAGAGATAACTTCCCCTCAAAGTCCTGCACCGGTTCCGATTTCAGTTCAAACCCCACTACCTTCAAAGGAACCGGAGCAGGCAACCTCAAATAAGGTTATTACAGGTGTAGAGGTTAAGGCACCCCTGCTCGGCGTATTCTACGGCGCTGTAGGGGACAAAAAAGCTATAGAAGTGGGTGATAAGGTTTCAATGGGTGATGTTTTGTGCACTTTGGAAGCCATGAAGATGATGAATGAAGTAAAAGCTCCGGTGGATGGCACTGTGACGGAAGTTCATGCCGGTGAGGGTGATCTTGTGGAGTTTGATCAGGTTCTTTTTGTCATTGAGTAAGGGAGGCCGATATGGACAGAGAAGAGATTAAAAATATTCTTCCCCACAGAGAGCCGATGCTCCTTGTTGATGAGGCTTACCTCAACGAAGACGGCTCGGCTACCGGTTATTACACCGTAAGGGGTGACGAGTTCTTTTTACAGGGGCATTTCCCCGGAAATCCTATTGTTCCCGGAGTTATTCAGTGTGAGATGATGGCTCAGTCCGCCTGCATCATGTTTGCGGACAAAATGAAGAAAAAGGCAGCAACACCGGTTTATACGGGCCTTGATAAGGTGAGGTTTCGCGGAATGATAAAGCCCGGAGACAGGATACAGATCGATACAAAGCTGCTCCGTCAGTCTCATCCCATGTATCTGCTTCACGGGGAACTCACGGTTGATGGAAAAAAGTGTATGAGCGGCGATTTTTCTTTTGCCAT
>JAILJR010000117.1 GCA_024694565.1 Butyrivibrio sp.
CGAGCATTATGGTTCAATGGATTATCAAGAAACTGAAATCCAGTTATTGAACTATGATAGGAGGATGCTTGAACTTCATGGGGCAACGGTTCCGACACCAGCAGAAAATGTTCCCACACTTACTCCGACTGAAGAGGATAAACCAGAAGAACAACCGTCTGAAACACCAACTGGAGAGGAGTCCATATCAGATAATACTCCGACACCAACTCCTTCTTCGACGGAACAAGAGCAAGTAACTCCAACGCCACCCCAACAACAGGAAACACAGCCGGATAATAATCCAGCCCAGCAGACGACCCCGCTCATAGCACCAACGGAAGAACCAACGGCGATACCAACGGGTTTATCGGAACCGCAGATTGAAAGTATCACACCCGGAATTGGTGAAATGACTGTTGTAGTAAGCGGAGCAATAAAGTACGAGGTTCGTTATAAACGTTCGAACAGAAATAACTGGATGAGCTATACCACAACTGACAGTTCCTTCCTGACAATGGGTTTGCACTCGGGACAGACATATTATGTTCAGGCAAGGGCGGTTCAGGGAAGCCAGTACAGCGATTGGACGCCAGTCTATCAAGTAACAATAGAGTGAGGTGAGATTCATTGTTAGGTGATACAACATTTAAGCCTTATGCAATCAATACATTTAGTGGAAAGGGGAAGAGCTTTGTTACTATTACTCCGGCTCATTATGTGCACCCGCATCAGGTCAGCTCTTACAGGCGTTCCGATGGGACATTTGTAAGTGGTTATTACCGTGACGGTGACGGGGATACGAGCATCAACAGGAGTTTCGGCTATTTTGCAAGGAATCCGAACGCCATACCGCAGATATTGAAGAAAGGGTGACAGGACAATGTTCAACCATAAATCAGAGGTTACGGATATACAAAATGCAGAGATAAAAAAGACCTATTCTGTTAAGGGAAAGGATATCGTTATTCGCATCCAGAACGGGAAGATGGGGATTGTAGACGGCGAGAAGGTTGTATTAGATGAAGTTGTGATTGACAGTATGGTGGACGGGATTATCCATGCAGTCAAAAACTCCGGGACAAAGTATAATCCCCTGCCGGATGAAATCATCATGCGGAATGGTACATATTGGAGAACAGAAGAAAAGGAAGAAAAAGGGGAGAACCGGCAGGGAACAGAAGCAGGGAATACAGAGCTGGAAATCATTGAAAGCTATGAGCCGAGGTTTGCCCTTTCTGATGTTGCGTTGAATGAAAAGGTAAGGGAGCAGATAAAGACTGCCATTGCTGCGGTAAGGTATAAGAAGAAAATGTCCGAAGAATGGGGGATGTCGGAGTATTTTACTGGGAACAGAGCTATCATCCTGAACTTTTATGGAAAATCCGGTACTGGCAAAAGCATGACAGCGGAGGCAATCGCTAAAGAGCTGGGGAAAAAGGTCTATCATATCAACTATTCCGAGCTTGAATCAAAATATGTCGGGGAGACACCGAAGAACATTCGAAAAGCCTTTGCTAATGCCACAAGGGATGATGCGGTCTTGATATTTGATGAAGCGGATTCCTTTCTGGGAAAGCGTCTCACATCCGTCACGCAGTCGGCAGATTATGGGGTCAATATTACACGCAGCGTGCTTTTGATGGAATTGGAGAAGTTTTCGGGTGTGGTTGTGTTCACTACTAACCTTATCAGCAATTATGATGATGCGTTCAAGCGGAGAATCCTTTTAAGTGTCTATTTTGAGTTGCCGGACGAGCAGGCAAGGGAGCAGATTTGGAGGCTTCATATCGGAAAAAATATGCCGCTTGCAGAAGGAGTAAATGCAGAAAGCCTTGCAAAGAGATATGACAACATATCCGGTGCGGATATCAAGGATATGGTTTTTTATGCGGCACTCTATACATTAGAGCAGGAAAAGACAGAGATTGATTTTGATACATTTGAATATGCTAATAAAGTGATTAAAGAGCGTTATGAGAACCGGGACAGGAAGCCACAGTTTGAGGTGGTATCGACCGAGACGATAACGGAAGAGCAATACATGAAAGAGACAGGCGGGAATCAATGATTGACAAGATAGTATCGCTCTACCGAAAGGCAGTGATGGGATTGATAGGCGGACTGTCCGGGGCAAGTGCAGCCGTGGCAGACGAGGCCTGCTTTTATGATGTGGGATTTATGCAGACACAAATAGGCAGGATTCAAAAGGAAATGAAGCGCATTGAGGCTGATGTGCGCTCCGGTATGGAAGCCGGGGATAATTCCGATTACGGCAAGAAGCACCGGGCTGAACTGATGAAGCAGAGGGAAAGACTATTATTCCGTATGATATTCCTTGCATCCAACAGCTTTAAGAATCTTGGTGATTGCGTGAAGATGGCAGAAGGCCATACCTTTGCATTCATGGAGTGCGTGGAAGCACTGATGGAATACCAGTCGGGAAACCGTGACAGGGCATTTCAGATACTGGAAGCATATTACGGGGAACATAAAAGTGTTGAAGAACATTTCCTTGTCAACAAGGTCTTTGGTATGCTCCTTGCGGATAAAGGCAGGTTCGGGAAGGCGATACCGTTTCTGACCTATGCCTTACAGTTCATGCCTGACGATACGGATTGCCTGGCTGAATTGAAACGGTGCTATGAAGAAACAGGGGAAAGGGGAAAGGCAGATACCGTAAGTGATGTGCTTTCGGTTCTTGCGTGATGGTGGAATCCGATGGACAGGAAAGACTATGTGAATCTGAAACAGGATGAAGCCTTTGAGGAATACAAGGGCGGCGTCATGTTCCAGGAGGATATCGAGAAAGTCTATGAAGAGATAGACTACAAGGTGAAGCTCCCCGACCTGCTGGGAAAGACCGTAAAGGTTTCTGAGAAACAGTTCCCGGAGTTTTATTCTATGATACAGGAGCTTTGTGCTGCTGAAAATATGGACTGCCCTGCTGTCTATGTCTATGAGGATTATTATTACGGCGCAGAGAGCTACGGCATAGGGAAGCCCTGGATAGAGCTTTCTGCCAAGACCATACAGGATTTTTCCCATGAGGAAATCCGGTTCGTGCTTGCGAGGGAGATATACAAGATTGCGGACGGTGTGACGAAGCAGCGGACGATGATGGAGGAACGCTTCAAGGTCATACGGAGCGCAGCACCCGACCAGCTTGAAAAGGTATCGAGACTGTCTTTCTATCATTGGTACAGACTTGCGAATTACACGGCAGACAATTACGGGTATCTTTCCTGCGGGAGCATTAAAAGCTCAATCAATGCGATTCTGCTTATGGTGCTGAACAGCCGCCTGCTTGTGGAGCATACGGATGTAAAAGAGTTCATAGCCCAGGCATCGGAGATAAACAGGCTGAATGATGGTGTATTCAATTATACAAAAGCTGACGAAGCCATGCCGTATGCACCTCACAGGATACAGAATTTGCTTGCGTATGCGGAATCAGAGCGGGGAATAATAACAAAACAGTAGAAAGGAAGCTGAAAATGATATTTAATGGCAACACCAAAATAGTGGATTATGAGAGAATACCAGCATCGCCAACAGGAACAGGTGCGACTTTGAATCTATCCGTTTCATCAAGATATGATGTTGTTAAGATAGAGGAAAAGGGTACTATGCCTAATGGAGAAATTCTTATCAAAGGACGGGTATATGGCGATAAAGTTTTTCAAAGGGGAGATGCTTGTATATTGAGAACTTTTGGCGGTAAATCATTTTGGGTTCAGATTAAGAATATGAGAGTCGATGGTTTCCTGGATAATATGGCGAAGAAGGGACAATATGTTGAAATGATTCTTGATGGGGAATTGGGGGTAAATGATTTTGATGTTCAGGATGAATTGTCAGTAATCAAAGGATGTGTCAGAATAGATAAGAAGTTAAGTGCTGATGTTTATGGTATAACTGTTTTGTGCGGTAAGATTGAGAAAGGAGATGTATTGAATTACAGCAGTGATATTGATGATGCTTTCAGATTTATAATTAAAAAGATTTTTCTTTATGGAACGGGAACTCCATATCAAATTAAAATAGAACAAGATTTATCTTCTGAAAAATACCCAAATGCTGGAGATGAATTATTTGTTTACTACGGCGAGGATAAGAAAAAATGAGTTTTGTGAAAGGTCGGAGACCTTTTTCTTAGAATCCCTGTAAATAGGGTTGTACTTGCAGGAATGAAAACAATTCAATATGCGTTAAATAGCTAAAAGCTAAAATATAAACTGGGAGGTTTTTGTCATGTTGGGATGGTTTATTTTAGGTGCTGCTGTTCTTGCTGTAGCAATCGTTGCTTTTTGGGACGAAATTAAAGGATGGCTAAATAGCACGGCTGCGGATGTGGTCGGTGACTTTCTGGGATATGACGCAAGAAAGAATATGCAAAAAGCTATCTGTAAGGCAGACAGGATTGTCAACAAAATACGCAATGTTGCTACCGTGTATGTCAGAAAACCTGGAGCAAGCCATATAGACAAGGTTACGATGGAAACATCCGCTCCCCAATATGAGATTTCAGAAGAGGTCAGGGATAAGATTGAGCGTGAGGGCTGGATAGAGCAGGAATTTGAATATAGGGGGTGATGGCATGGCAAACTGGAGTACAGGTAATAGCATAAAAATAACTGATTATGAGCGTATCGAGATAAAAAAGCCTCATGTTGAAAACGAATTTGTCATTCAGTTTCAACAACATTTGGAAGCAGCAAAACAGGGTGATGCAGAAGCTATGGGAAAGGTGGCTTCTGATTATGAAATTGGATGGGGAGTGCTACGAGATAAACAAGAAGCTTTTCATTGGAGATTAGAAGCTGCAAAACATGGACATGCAAAATCCCAGTTCATAGTAGCTTTCGAATATGAAGAGGCTAAAGATAAACGTGAAGCTTTTCGTTGGTATTTGAAGGCTGCAAAACAAGGAGATGTTCTATCACAGTACGAAGTGGCTAAATATTATGAAAAAGGAGATGGGATGCCACAAGATGAACGTGAAGCTTTTCGTTGGTATTTGAAGGCTGCAAAACAAGGATATGCTCTATCACAGTACAAAGTGGCTGAATATTATGAAAAAGGATATGGGATGCCACAAGATAAACAGGAAGCTTTTCGTTGGTATTTGGAGGCTGCAAAACAGGGAAATGAGTTTGCCCAGTATAAGGTGGCTGTTTGCTATATTGATGGAGAGGGAACTAAGGCAAATGAGGAAGAAGGGCTAAATTGGATGAGATTATCAGCTCAAAAAGGACATTGGGAAGCAACGGATTATTTGCAAAAAAGGGAAGCAACTATTCAGGATTCTTCCTCAAACTCACAAGAAGAAGGGTTTGAAGAAATTATAGAAGATGAATTTGAAATTATAGAAGATGAATTTTTAATTGAATAAGAGGAGCGATAACTATCATCACTGCCGAAGGATATGTGTATTCTACTGGTTTTTTTGAATAATTACAGAGGAAGATGCTATGTTTTATACGAATCTTTATCTTGTGTATAGAAAATTAAAGGAAGAGAAATTTGTAGGATTGCCTGGAGTGCATAAAGAAGATTATGATAAACCTGAAAATATCGCAAACAAAATTATAAACGAGAGCATTAAAACAATGGCATTGATGCCGCTGGTTGAGGATGGCATCAGACAAAATGCCTGTAACCAATATATTGTGATAAAGAACGATGCAAATGCGGAACACATGATTCTTCGGCACTATGATGGATATATTTTTTTGTTTTTTGAATATGGTGATTATTCCGTACTTATAAACTATGCAAGGGATGATACCAAGATGTGCTATACGGGGGATGTAAACACATGGGAATATCTCCCAAACAAGGAAGAAAAGGAGTTTTACAGGCAGATTACAGGCACTAAATATTATATGGTAAATTCATTTGAGGCTTTTTGTAATTATTCCAGAGTATATTATCCGAGTGAGCCATTAAACAGGGAAAATAATATCAGTTTCTATAAGGATGCGGAAGAAATGATATTGTCTAATTTGTATGCACATAAAAAGAAATATAAAACACTGGATGATTTCTTTACAGACAGCAGGTCAAAATTATTTATAGAACGAAAAAAGGACACAGAGGGCAGAGCTTCCTTTTTGTATTATGTCCAAGATTATCTTATCATTTTAGTCGATTTTAAGTTTGAACCGGGCAAGGTCTAATGTTGTTATCCACCGTATATAGGAAAAATTCATATATATTTTCTGAGGGCACCGGGTAATCGTTCTGAAAAATTGTTTTTAGTTCGAAACCCCACCCCTTCAATATATGAACGCTTAAGACCGTTGTACTTGCTATCAGAGCGATAGCCGGTATAGCGGTCTTTTTTTGTTGCTTTTCAGCGGTGTACCGCTGGGAATTGTCCCGGGCATGACGTTAAACTGCCCTATTTTTATGTCCATTTTCGGACAGAAAGGAGGATTTTTACAACTGAATATGGAACCTGTAAACCCAGTAACTATCAACATTTCAATCAAAGAAAGGAATTAAGACCATGAAAGAAAACAAGAACATCAACAATGCAGCATCTAACAACAATTTCTACAACGAAGGAGGTATCGTTATGACAACAGGAACAATGACAATGGATGTATTCGCAGGCACAGTTAAGGAAGCTCCCTCTGTTTATTTTGAGGACTGCACCATTCAGCTTCAGGAGGTTACGAAGAACAACGGGCGTATTCTGCACGGTATCAGCATCCGTGAGAAGGACAGCAACATTGCCCCTACCATCTATCTGGAGGCATTCTTTGACCAGTATCAGGATGGCAGGAGCTTTGTTGATATCGTAACCTGCCCTCCCGTAGATTTATACCAAGGATAAGGTATAACGTCACATACCGATTATCGCAAAACCTCGTATTTACACAATGTCATTAACTTAAGAATCAACTATCGTAGTGAGAAACAACAATCGGTAATGGTTGTTTTATACATGTATTTATGCTATACTCTGTAGTGAGAAAAGAGGTTGGCATAAGGCATGTTTATCAAGATACTTACAAAA
>JAILJR010000157.1 GCA_024694565.1 Butyrivibrio sp.
CTCTCGCTCTGTGAAAAACGTAGCGGTACTAAGCGACAAAAATACGGTCGCTAAGTACCGACGTTTTTCAAAGCACCCCGGCTCAGCCTTACACTTGCTCTGGCCCGCCCCGGCTGGCTGGCAACTGAATTGTAACCTGAATCGTACCTGTGCGCGATTATAAAAGAATTGTAAAATTCATCAAATATAAATACTTCCCTTTTAAGTTTTCAAAATAATGCTATAATGATTCAACACTTGAAACAAAAATACTTATACAAGGAGGACAAATATATGGACAAAAAATTCAATGAAGCACGTGAGCTTTCTCTTGATGAGCTTGCGGGAGCTACAGGCGGATATGTTTACTTTAACGGCGATGATCCGAATTATCCATATGAGCTTATTGATGACAGAACCGGTAACGTAATTGCAGCCTTCCAGAGCAAACAGGATGCAATCGACAGTGCAAACCTAAATGGATTCAGCACAAAGGCCCTTAGCTGGGACGAGCTTAACAACTTAAGAAAGATCAGCGGTGTTTACTGATCCTGAAATAAAAAGATTCCTGTTTTACCAAGAAAAACAGGAATCTTTTTATTTCGTTATTATCCGGAGCTTATCAGTATATCTTTGCCTGCTCCTCACCATTCATGACACGAAGTGCCCCCTGGGCAAGAGCAAGAAGCTCATCCTCTCCGGGGTATACTGTGACAGGAGCTATCCACTCAACTCTGTCCTTGATAGCATCTGTGATGACCTTTCCATAGGCTATTCCGCCTGTAAGAATTATCTGGTCAACCTTGCCCTTCAGAACAGCTGCACTTGCGCCTATATTCTTGCAGATCTGGTAGATGAAAGCATCCCTTACAAGTATGGCCTTTTCATCACCATTATCACACATCGCATTTACTTCTCTCATATCATTGGTTCCGAGATATGCATTGAGACCTCCACCGCCGTGGACCTTCTTGTACATCTCTTCCTCTGTATACTTGCCTGAGTAGCACATTTCAATAAGAGAAAGCGGAGGCAGTGCATTGGCCCTCTCAGGTGAGAATGCTCCGTCACCGTTAAGAGCAGAATAAACATCGATCATCCTGCCGTTCTTGTGAACACCTGTGGATGTTCCACCGCCCATGTGCACAACGATAACACTTATATCCTCATATTTCCTGCCAATCTCCCTGGCATATCTTCTGGCAACAGCCTTCTGATTCAGCGGATGATCGATTGAGATACGCTCGATCTCAGGAACACCTGAAAGACGTGCAACAGGCTCAAGCTCATCAACAACAACCGGGTCAACAATATAAGAAGGAACACCGATAGAATCACCAATCTCCCTTGCAAGTATAGCTCCGAGGTTCGAAGCGTGCTGTCCGCGCTCTGCCTTACGCAGATCCTCCAGGAGGTTGTCGGAACACTCATAGGTGCCACCGGGAATTGGCCTTAGGAGCCCACCCCTTCCGACAATGACATTGAAGGATTTAACATCAATATCATTATCCTTAAGGAAATCAAGGATGATGTTCTTTCTGAAGTCCTTCTGGTCGATCACTGAAGGATAGCTCTCAATCTCTTCCGTGCTGTGGCGAAGTGTCTCTTCCTTAATAAGGGTTTCATCTTCAAAAATTCCGACCTTGGTTGATGTGGAGCCGGGATTAATTATCAAACTTCTGATCATGCTAATCTCCTTTTACTATTATAGATTACTGTAGGCAATATTCCTCTTTTGCCCGCAGGAAGTCATCAAATATTCTGCAGGTGCCAAAGTCACCGTCAGGCTAAGTGTGAGCTGCGCAGAGACTCTTAACGCCCGCATAACTTCATGTGCGATCGATCAAAGGATTCCCTTTTTCTTGTCCTCTGCAACCACTGCTGCCAAAGCGATTGAGTTTACCTTAATCTCAACAGAATCAGATCTTGAAGTCAGGATGACCGGTGCCTTTGTTCCGGTCAGGATATTGCCGTTCTTAACTGTGGCAAGACGCACGATTGTCTTATAAACCATATTGCCTGCGTGAATATCAGGGAAGAGAAGAATGTCGGCATCACCTACAATCTTTCTGTCGAGTGCGCCCTTCTTGTGCTTTGCAGCCTCAGGATCGATGGCAAGGTCCATGGAAAGAGGTCCGTCCACGATACAGTTCTTAATCTCGCCTTCCTCATTAAGTCTTGTGAGCTCAGCAGCCTCAACGGTTACAGGCATCTTGGGATTGACTACCTCAACAGCAGCAAGGGGTGCTACCTTAGGGCACTCAACACCGCAGGCTCTTGCGACCTCAACAGTATAATCTATGATGACCTTTTTATCCTCAAGAGTAGGATATGGCATAAATGCTACATCCGTCAGGAAAAGGAGACGGTTCATCCCCGGAATCTCAAATACACATACATGTGAAAGGGGCTTGCCTGTCCTAAGTCCCACTTCCTTATCGAGAACACTCTTAAGGAAATCCTTGGTCTCAAGGGCACCCTTCATATAGATATCAGCCTTGCCCTCGTGAACAAGTGCAACTGCCTTTCTTGCAGCCTGTGTAGTGTCCTTCTCATCGATGATCTCGTAGTCCGAAAGATCCATCCCAATTTCTTTGGCGATCTCTTCGATCCTCTCCTTGTCTCCAACCAGGATCGAATCTACAATTCCTCTCTCCTTCGCCACCTTGACAGCCTCAAGAACAGGTGAATCCTGTGCAACTGCAACTGACATCTTCTTCATGTCCGCAGTCTTGAGCTTAGATAAAATGTCATCAAAGTTCTTACTCATTTTAAAAAAACCTCCAGCTTTGTCGTTTGATTTTCTGCCTGACTTATGAAGCATTACATGATGCAGCTTTTCTGAGCCCGGCCCGGAAATGTCACAACATGATAAAATTTTAACACTTACTTGCGCCGTTTGCAATGCCTGACCATCCAAAAGTAGTCACAATAAGATGGAAACCAAGACCGGTGCAAATCGGCACTGATAAAATGAGTTGCAAGGCAAAAGCACACCGTTTCAGCTATGGCTGTGCAAGCTTTTGCCGTGCAACTCATAAATTGTACAGGAATAACAGGGATATCAGAACCCTTCCATCCTCCTTTGTCTTCTAAGCTCACGTCTCTTCTCGGCGCCCTGCCACTCAGCCTTTTCGCTCTCGGTCCTAACGTTGATACCGTAAGGAACAACAACAGGAGTCCCGTCTTCATCTATGCATACCTCGGTTAGGTACGCTCTGTTCAGCACATGTCTCATGCCGGTCTGAACGTCTTCGACATAAGTATCGACACGCACTTCCATGGAAGTCCTTCCAACGTGGGTGAGCTTTCCTATCATTACCAGAACGTCACCAAGCACCGCTCCCTGTTTGAACTGCATGTTATCAACTGCAGCTGTTGCAACAGGATTGCCTGAATGACGGAGCGCTACCGTTCCGGCAACCTCATCAATCCATGCCATAAGCTCACCGCCAAAAAGTCTCCCCTCAGGATTGATCTCACTATGTCTTACAACCCTTGTCATCTCAGTAATCGAGTCTTCGACATTCTTGTTTGCAATCTGACGGTCAACATGAAACACTTTTCGCATAAATCTTCCTCCCTCAAAATAAGTACCGGCAAAGCCGCCCCCCTTAAGAACAATCTAAATAACCGGCTTCACGCTTCCAATTCGTAATATTATCTATAATTCTACTACTCGTAAGGAGCTTTTTCCATCGTATTTTCTTTTACAATTCAGTGGTCAGCCAGGGCAGGACAGAGAAAATGAAAGGCTGAACCGGGGTGCTTTGAAAAACGTCGGTACTTTGTGACCGTATTTTGGTCACTTAGTGCCGCTACGTTTTTCGCAGAGCGAGAGCGTCAGCCTGGGCAGACTTACATTTGCGGCAGCCTGTCCTGGCTGACCACTGAATTGTAACGCATCTTCTGTTTATGTCATGCGGCGCCGTCAGGGGTTGCTGGTAACATAAATGCATCCATGATATACTTGAAAAGATAAATAGTTACGTAAAGAAAAATTTGAAAAACTGTAGACCGGCAACCGCAAAGGGTACCCCTTAGGACCATGAGAGGTGATTTATGGGTAAAATCGCGCATAAGATCAAAAAGATCAGCAAAATGAACAAGTCAGTAGCAGTCAAAAAAATGCTTTCTTTCGATGATGTCTACGTTGTAGGCTATAGGGAGCGCAAAAAACAGCTCCTTCCGGTTTCAGGCAAGGGAAAATTTAAAGCTATTCCCCTCAGCAGGAAGTTCTGGTATTCCGATCCGGTCATTTTCACCAATGACAGCAGATCCTATCTTTTTTTGGAGGCCTTTGACAGAGATGATCTTCGCGGCAAGGTAGCCTGCTGTGAGCTCACTTCTTCCGGCCCCACAACTCCCCGCGTAATTATCGACGAACCGTTTCACATGTCTTTTCCCACGGTATTCCGATTTGGCGACGGGATTTATATGATCCCGGAGACCAGTGCGGACAAGTCCCTGCGTCTTTACAGGGCTGCAGATTTCCCGGACAATTGGGAGCTGGTTAAGAGGTTTGACCTTGGGCGCTTATTTGTTGACACCGTGATCCTTGACACTAATGACGGTTCATTTAAGATCCTGACCTGCGAGGTAAGTCCCGACAGGGAATACGAATGCAGGTTTCAGAAATTTACAGTCAGCCGTACCGGTGATGACGATTTTGTTCTCACTGAAGATAAAGCCTTCAACAGCAAACAGGAATATGATCTTCGCTCCAGAAACGGAGGGGCAGTTTTTACCCTCGATGGCAAAAAGTATGTCGCAGCTCAGGAGAGCACCTTTTCGGAATACGGGCTGTACATGAATTTCTACCCCTATGATGACAGTGCTCCACAAATCGCGTCAAAGCCTTCCTACAGGCTGACAAAAAAGAACTTTGTCATAAAGGACGGTCCGAAGGGCGAGGGCGTACACTCCTACTGTTTCAATGACTACTACGAGGTTGTTGATCTGAAATATCTTGAATTTGCCCCTCGCAAGATCGTCAATAAGATCATCAAAAAGCATCCGCTGGTGAAAAAGGAGCTGTCGCGCAACCTTGACAAGGAGCTGTCTGACAGCAAAAACATTTTTGAAAATGTATATGAGGAGTCCTTTGATCCGGACAGCTTCAGGGAAAAACACTACGGCAATCCGCACCGGCTTAATAAGCCGCTGTCCATCGTATACGACAACGATGATCCTGCCGGGATTGCAGCATTTCTCGGCATGAAGCTTCTGGTTGGCAAAAAAGAAATACCGGTCTGCCAGGTAGTGGATGTTGCTGTAAATGACAGGTACCGGGGCAAAGGTTATTTTTCAAAAAACATAGCTGCATTCGAGGAGGAAAACAAGGAGGCAGATTTTATCTTTGCACTGCCCAACGATGCCTCTCTCCCGCGTTTCCTGAATCTTGGTTACACCAAAGAGCACTGGCTCTGCCACTACATCTATGTGACTGCGCCGTTTTCTTTTATCTTTGGAAAGAATATTCTGACGGGTATTCCGGATAAGCTTTTCCAAAAGCTGCTGTGGCTTAACAAAGTCAAAATCAACAAGGACGAGAATCTGAGTATCACAAACGGTATGAGCGAGATACCGGTATCAGACAGCGAGCTTAAAAAGATAAGCAAAAGGCAGAAATGCCACTTCCTTCACAACAGGGATATCTTTAAATGGAAGCAGGCATATAACCCTGACCTTAAGTTTTACTGGGCTACTCTGCGAAAAAAGGACGGGCATCTGCTTGGCTATGCACTGTGCCACCTGCGCCCGCGCCTTAATGGGAACTTTGTGATCATCGACGATTACGCCGTATCCCGGGATGACAGTCATAAGAGGCAGACGCTTCAGCTTCTGTTCTCCTCCCTGTCCTGCCTTGGCAATATTACAGAGGTTCCTTTTGCCAACACAGAAATGGACGGAAAAAAGCTCAGCGCTCTTCATTTCATCAACGCCTGCAAATTCCCGTTCCCGCTCAGGGGCGGCCCCTTCATAGTGTCATCCGGCTGTAAATACAGAGATGCCATTAAGGACATAAGCATGAGGAACATCGACAGCGACGTACTTTGAGACAATCAGGCAACGGAGACTGAAGAAAGCAGCACAGGGTCAAAGCAAGGTACAAAAAAGCAATGAGCGAGTGTGATGTTACACTCACAAGAGACGGATATAAAAATCCGGAGCACATTGAATATGCTCCGGATTTTTTTTCTATGACTTATTATTCACTTCGTCAATCTGTCAAATATTCTGATCACCAGCTTGGAAAACAGGACCATGAAAAGATTTGGGTGCCTTGATGTAAAATAGAGAAGCTTATTGGCTGGAGTATGAATTTCTACAGGAGTTGAAAATATTTTTTCTCTGATATTTTTTCTGCAGAATATCTTTCTTACACGAATCACCGTATCATGCCCCGGCCCTCGCAGCTCATTTCTCATCACGAGCAAAAGCTGCATTATGAATTCCCTGTCAATCTGGCTGTCGGCGTTCGCAATTCTTTTAATCTTAAGGATCCTTTTGAAGGTCTTGTAAGCCAAAAAGACATTGTCAAGGAGCTTTGGATTATAGCCGTGAGCCATTGAATCATCCACGATACGGTAGTGGTAGGAGTAAGCACCCTCCAGTATCACGAGCCTTTTGCAGTCGCATAGGCACGGCAGGGTTATGTTGACATCCTCTGCCATGGTTATGGCCTTGTTGCAGTACTTCATGTTGTCAAGTATGAGCTTTTTTGAAAAGAGCTTCATACATCTTGAACCTGTGACCGGCCTTGTCTCTTCTCCAAGGATCCTGCATCTTAGGCTGTCAAGGGAAGGCCCCAGGTACTCTCCCGGCTTAAGACCGTGAGTCACTGTCTTGCGCTTACCGCCCTTCTCAATGATACAGTTCCCTGCAATTATCTGTCCATCCACAAAAGAGCTGTCAACCCGTTCGCAGTAAAGCTCAAGCATGTCCGGGTCAATCCAGTCATCGCTGTCGACAAAAAAGACATAGTCCGACGAAGACTCTTCGACGCCTCTGGTCCAGGCTGAGATCAGTCCGCCATTCTCCTTGTGGACTACCTTTACACGTTCATCCCTGCCTGCATACTCATCACAGATTGCAGGACTGACGCCATCAGTAGAGCCGTCATCCACCAGCACGATCTCTATATCCTTTAAAGTCTGACCAAGAACGCTGTCCACACATTTTTTAAGGTACTTAGCCGTATTATATACGGGAATAATCACACTTATCTTTGCAGTCACCTGGCCTCAATCCTCTTTCCTGCATGAATTGCATTCCTTACCGTCATAACATGCTCACCCAGGAGCTTTCCGACGAGCTTCTGCGTATTGGTATCACCGGTGACAAAACATACCACTCCTTTTTCACCGATCACATGAATAACATCCACTCCAAATCTTGAGAGAAGCGCCAGAATGTCCATCTTGTCACTAATGGTTATAAGCGACTCAACAACAACATCACTGCCTATCTCAGTTCTGTTGGTAAGCATGATGCCACTGATATTTGCCCCCATTATGGTAGCAAAACTCAGTTTTTCATCATATCCTCCATTTATAAAGGCGCTTGGATTGATCCCCCTCTTATCAAGGATCTTGGAAAAAGCCCGTATGGATGGCTCAGGAATTCTCAGCCTGACATCTTTCATTGGCAGGACAGTGCGACCTGCGGAGGCTTTTTTATATGACTTTAGCTTGTTGATAAGTGCAGGGTCATTAATCAGCTTGCTTATACGGACAGCGTAGTACTTGTCCACCGAGGCAATCGAAAAGCCATTTGAAACAAGGCACTCCTTTACACCATCTTCATCGGGGCCATACGCAAAAACCATGTCCACGCCGCGTTTACCAAACTCACTGCAAAACTGCCCAAGCAGGAAGGTGGCAACCTTCCTTCTGCGAAGCTCCGGCAAAACAAACAGTGATATTATGCTCGCAGTTTGCCCGCTCATATTTGCCAAAAGAGCTCCGGCCGGACGCTTGTCCATTATAACTCCGGCCATGACTTCAGCCCCTTTTGCCTCTCTTGGCAAAAGGGGTAGGAAGTACTCTACATTAATTTTATCGATCATTGTAAACTTAAGTTCATTCATCGCGATTTTTCTTTTTCAGGTTATTCAACAGCAGACCGTAATCAGCTCATCAACTTTTTCAAGGATTCTGTGGCACCGTCAGGCTGTGAAATTTCATCCAGAACTTTTCCAAGGCGCATACGCTTAACAACACTGTCCTCATCACCGAGCTTTTCTTCTGCTTTTGAATTATCCTCAGAAAATCTGAGCTTTTCGCTGTCCATGGTCTGGTGATTCTTTACAAGCTCTTCATTTTCAAAAAGCTCATCTTCCGAAGGCCGTTCAGTATCTACCTCATCCAGATTTTTCACTTCTTTCTTCGAGTACATGTCTGCTTCAGCCCGGACTCTGTTTGCAGGCGTCCTCTTCAGGAGATCCACCTTGTTGCTCCTGTTCCTGCCTACCAGCTCACTCCTGCATTCAGAAAGTGCTTCATCAGCATTCATGCCTTTTCCGAAAATTTCATTTCTATTAACATTTTTAACCAGATCGAGATACTTTTCAAGCTCATTTGCGTTTTTTTGTCCAAGGAGCTCCACATTGATCCCGTTTTTCTTCTGAAGCTGCTCTATGTCGCTCTTTGTCAGAAGGGCAAAATAATTTGAAGTCATCATCTGAAGTCTGTTGTCATAGTCAGCCTTGACCTGCTTCATGAATAACAGCTTGGACAGATTGTCATCATCCATGGTGCCAAGGTCATCATAGCCAACCCTGTCAATGTACTCAGAAGCCATCCTGAGAAGCTCATAGTTTTTCGCGTATTTCTCACAGAATTCCTCATCTGATGAGTAGGTCATATCAGAGATATCCGCTCTCCTGATCCTGTTTAAAACAGCTTCATTGCCCGGTCTGTTGCCATTGCCGTACTTCTCACTGTATTTCTCATTTGCAGTCCTGTCGATATCTCTGGCCTGTCTTCCAAGCTGTGCTTTTTTCCTGGCACTTTCCTGACGCTTCATAAGCTGGGAGTCGCTGAGGGAAGAGTTTCTCACTACTGCCGTGTGGAAATTCCTAAAATCATACATGGCTCTATTATCAAGCATCTCCGCGGGAATCTCTATTCTGTCGTATAAGCCCTTGACGTCAAGCTCACTCCATTTTGAATCTTCCTCTTTGTCCTGTGCGTTCTTCTGTCGGCTCTTTGCTACCGGATTTTTCATGATGTTTGTGGCAAAAGACTCATCAACCTTATTCACGTTGACATAGTCGCCCATAACATTACCGGTCCTGAACTGCTCCTGGTTTAAACTCATCCTGTCTTTTTCCAGCATTTTTCTATTCCTCCATTAGTGAATCAAAGATCTTATCATTCTCTTTATCCGAAAACCTGCTCACAGCGATCTCTTCTTCCCAGGTCTGTTCGTCAACATCCTTGTCATCCTCCATAAATATCGCTCTCATCAATGCGTATGGAGATATCTGCTCAAAGTAATTGGAAAGATTTTTCGCTTCCTTTTCATCCCTCATGGGGATCCTCACAACAAAGTACTCGGTATATTCATCAATTGCTCTGTCCAGAGCCCGTTTCAGAAGTGAAACCTTTATCAGCTCCGAGTCTGACCTCAGCATCAGCAGCTCAAGCCTTCCGAATGAATCCTTATCAACCAGTAAAAGACCTGTTATGCTGCCGTTTTCTTCGGTATAGCAGCTCAGATTTTCCTCAAAGCTCTCAAATGGCAGCGAAGGAAGATACTTATCATAATTTGATCCCGGTTCTAAAACCGCTTTCCGAAGATATTCGAATAATACATCTCTGTCGATCTCAGGCAGCGGCTTTACCTCAACGCTGCTCTCCTCTTCCTTCTTCTCCAGGGCATCCTGACATTCAAGAAGACTTACCGTGTGGTAGTAGTCAGGTATTACCGACAACGCGAAGTGCCAGTTGCGCAGAAGGTTTACCACAGGCTCTGTCTCAACCTCGTTTACATCATAGTCAAAGAACACTGCGTCAATCTTGGTACCTGACAGCCTCAGGAACATCTGCGCCATCAGGGAGTTTGCAACATCGTCGTTCCTGAACCGCTCCTCTACATAGAGCCAGTCGACATAGATATTTACCTTTCCGTCAGCTGTCTCCTCGGGATGATAGACTATGCAGCCTGCAACATACATCTTGTCATCAACGCTTCTGATGGAAGCAAGAGCTTTAATCCTCTCATCGCCAATCCTGTAAACGAGCTTCTGCGGCAGAACCTTTTTGGCAAATTCCACACTCTCGCTGGTAATCTCGGTTATATATGCGTAGCCATCTGCAATTTCCTCCAGCCTGTCCACATCCTTGCGCCACTCGATCAGTCTGCGCTTGCCTACACTCCACTGGGGATTGCACATCTTAAGGAGTTCATAATGAGTTTTAAAAAGACTCTTATACAGCGCCCGAAGCTCATCTCCATAGGTAATTCCATTTTGAAGATCATCCTCAACCTCTTCTCTCATGACATCTACGAAGCGTCTTAATATCCACTCTTCTCCGGCAACGGCTTGTAGTTCTACATTCTCTTCATTATTGTTAAGGTTCAGACTGTTCTCTTCTGACATCTGTAGGTTCCCTCCATATATTTATACGAATGAAAACGATCAATAGCTATAATAAATAGTATAACTTATAAAATTGTGGGTTACAATTCGAGAAAATAGGGAAAAACGGGGGAATGCGTTGATGGAAACGAACGGTTACAATTCAGTCGCCGCCACAAAAATGACACATTTTTTTGATAAACTATTAATCTGTAAAACAATTATGACGATATAACGAAATAAGGATAGTGGTTAATCACAATTATGAAGGTGGTTATACCGATAGGAGCTGTAGCTGTAGTTATACAGGTTTAGAGATTGCAGGTTACTTATCGGGAAGAGCCTGAATGATCGTGATTAATTGCGGGTTGGCAGTTGATTGTCACAAGCCGGTGGACGGACTTTTTCTTAAGGGTCTGATGGATTGTGACTATGTTGGCTGCTGAAACATTTACAATTTTCGAAGGAGTTTAAGATGGAGATAATCAGATAGAAGGAAGGAAGTAAATTTACGATAACTATTACCGGAGATCTCACGGCGCAGACTGTTGCTGAGCTTAATAAGCTTATTGACGAGGAGCTTGATGATGTCACTGACATAGTGTTTAAGCTTGATGGGCTTAATTATACTTCTTCGGCAGGACTACGGGCTTTTTTGAGAGCCTGGAAGGAAATGGACAAAAAGGGTGGTTCGACCGTTATAGAAGGTATCACGGAAACCGTTAAGGACATCTTTATGGTCAGCGGATTTGACCGTTTTCTGGAAATAAGGGATTGAATAACAGATGTACGAAAGATGATTACTGAGGTTTATCAGACGGAAATGTTAAAGGAACACCAATGGAAAAAACACGTTTTGAGATAATGCTGGAAGAAAAGGTTAACGAGCAGAAAGGAATATACTATCCCATCAGAGCCTCTTTGCTCGAGAGACTCCTTGTAAGAAGTATTTCTCCGGAAGCTCTTCATCCCAACGAAGCAGACGAATTCTGTTTTCCTGATATTGGTCCAAACTACCAGATAATTTCCAATTATTAGCATCAGATAAAGGATAATATCTTTCACGCCAATGACCCTCTGGATGATCCCCTCATCGTCGAGAAGGTGCGTCCAAAGGGATATCGTCTGGCAAACGGACATCACCGCTGGGCTGCTGCCTTGAGGCTCGGTCTGAAAAAGGTGCCTATTCGAATTGTCAATTTTACCAGCGAAAAAGATATCCTGAATATCCTCGAGCACTCCACTCATGACAAGCGGGTAATGTTTGACCTTGACGAAGTACTGCTGCGTCCCTCAACCGATCCGTATCTTGAGAAGCCGCTCATTTTCCCCTTCAACCTTCTCTATCCGCAGAGGCTCAGGCTCGGGGTTCCCGCTCTTTTCTACTTTTTCAAAAATGAGGGGTATGACATCTGGTTTTATTCATCGGGCTACCACTCCTTCGATGACGTAGTGACCTTTTTCAGGCACAGCGATGCCAGGATAGACGGTGCCATCACAGGTATCGACAAGAATGAGCTTGGCTGGAAAAAGATGGAGGAGATGCTTGCGAACTAGTACGCAACCACGCTGCACATCGATAACGAATCCGTACTTCTCACCCAGGAGCGCCCGGAGGATTTTGAGCTTAGTGGCGATCCCAAGAACTGGTCTGCAGAAATTATCGATATAGTGAAAGGAATACATTCGAATGAGAAACAGAAACAATGAAGAAATAATGAGGGTTTCTTTCGACCTTGATGAGGTTCTGTTTGTCTCTCCCATTACTCACAAGGCTGAGCCGGAACGCATTTTCCCTTTTAATATGATCTTCAAGGAGCGCCTTAGGTATGGCACTCCTGCTCTCATACACGCACTCCAGGATCTTGGCTACGAGGTGTGGGTGTATACCTCATCCTTCCGTTCCGAGATATATAAAGACACTTTTCGCTCTCTACGGGATACATTTTGACGGGATTGTCAACGGCACCCGCCATCTGAATGAGGTCCAGAAGGGCCACACGCAGACGCTCCCCCAGAAGGTTCCCAGTCACTACGGAATCTCACTGTACGTTGATGACGAATCCGTTATCTGCACCTATGGCCGTGAATACGGCTTTGACGCCTTCCAGCTCAAAGCTCCCGATGACGAATGGAAAGAGAAGGTTCTTGAACGTGCATTTGAAGTAAAGAGAAAGGCTTTTAGACACAATTCACAATAATATAAGCTTTTGCCGGTCAACGCATATTATGCGTTTTTTATTCAGACGTATGGTTACATTTTCACTTAATTATGCTCTCTTGTTTTAGCACCCATACTCTTTAATTCTTTTTTGCGGGCATACATCATCTGATCTGCCCGCTCGAATACATCATGTACCTGCTCATCTCCGGACGATAGTGTCGAATAGCCAATCGAAACCACAACCTCATTTTTCGTAATGTTTTCTTCTACCTGCCTGTTAAAGGCTTCAATTACTTCATTCCTGGTATCGTATCCTTTTCCCTGTAAAATAACCACAAACTCATCACCGCCGGTTCTGTAAACCGAGCCATGATCGAAAAGATCACAGATAAGAGCGCTTGCATCCTTGATAAGCTGATCACCGGCAGCATGTCCTTTTGTGTCATTGACATATTTAAGGCCGTTTATATCGCATACAACAACCGCCAGATTATCAATACTCCCTTCACGGATCCTGCTGTTTAACTGGGATTCCGCCTCCATGTAGGCATGTTTGTTTCTGATTCCTGTCAGCGAATCAGTACTTGCCATGCTCTTAAACACCTTGCTGTTTTCTTTTTCTTCATCCAGCTTGTCGTTAGCAACACGTCTCAGCATATAGAACAGTATAGCCGCAAACAGCGTAGCTACTACAAGCAAAAACAATATCTGCGTACGATTGGCAGCAATACTCTTTTCACTGATCTCATGAAACTGATCCTGTATAACGCTCTCGCGGATCATTACAACCAGCTCCCATCCCGTGTCAGGCACAGGCTCATAGAATATGGTATCCAGTACTCCGTTTATGGTAAAAGACAGTGTTCCTCTTTCATTATTTGCAAAATCATCACGAAATGAATTCCACTTCTCCTCGGAAATATTCCCTTCTGTGGCATCAAAAATATTCTGAGTTCCAATGAGCGGTCCAAGCTCTGTTTCCGATATGTTTCCACCATTTGTGGAATACAGCGCGAAATGTGTACTTTCCTGATCATCAAAAGCAAGCAGAGAAACGATGTCTTTAATATCTATCTGCACAAAACATGCCTTAAACTGCTTGCCCATTATCTTTATATCTATAGGAATTGCCAGACAGAGCTCCTTGGATGAGCCGTATACGAAAACAGTGCTTATCATTCTGTCTTCCATGGTTTCCTCTGCAAGGAAAGTATGTCTGCTGCCTCCGGTATAGGTGGTATACTGCGTATAAACTATATTGTCCTCATCAACAAGAGCAAAACCGTTAAGTGACAGGAGCATCTTCATTCTGCCAATAGCATCACGAAGCTCCTCCTGCGATTCTATCTTTTCATCATCTATGACGCTTACAGCCTTTGTCATGTAGTCAAAATTATTGCTGATCAGGTTTGTAATTGTCCTGGCACGCCTGTCTGCCATGGATTCAAGATAAAAAGCACTCACAGCAGAAACTGCCTCGTTTGTAGACGAAATAGCCTGGTTGGAAGTCCAGTAAGTATTGGCGATTAAGTAACCATGATAAGAGCACTTCCTATCGCCGCAGTTATAGCCACTGTCTTTTCAGTAATTCTCTTTCTTTTCTTTGCGAAACGTCCCCATACAGCACTTCAAGCATCTGTGCTGCATCCTCCTGGAAAATAATAGTTGTCCTTTCATCGGTCTTATTTGGGAAAAGATCTCCCGGCAAATTACCATCTGCAATTTTCACCGCAACCTGCAGGGTATCAAAGCCAATCGAATAGCAATCCTGTACTCCGAGGCAATAGATAACACCATCCTTGAGGTAATGAAGCGCCTCCTGGTCATGATCCATTCCAACTATCACGGCATTACTTCCAAGCTCAGTAACAGCTCTGGCTGTTCCGACAGGATTACTCATATTGCAGCACACAAAGCCTGCGATATCAGGGTTATCCTTAAGCATCTTAACCGCCAGTTCGTATGCCTTATCGATGGAATCCATGTCATACTCAACTGCTGCTATTTCCATGTCTTTATATTTTGCAATAGTATCCTTAGCGCCTCTTGCTCTGTCTTCATGACAGGGAGCACCATAGCTTACAACGAGTATACCCACCTTGCCCTTGTAGCCGAGCTTTTCACAGAGTGCTTCTGTTAAATCCGCTCCGTCCTGGTAGCTATGTGTATTCCCGACGTAAGCAATCCTCTTGCAGTCAGGCGCTGCATCAGAGCTGGAAAACGTCATGATCTTGATGCCCGAATCCACCATTTCATCAAGCACGGGAGAGATCTTTTCCTCATCTGCCAAGTCTACTCCGATCACATCATAATCACCTTTCCCGGCCTGTAATAATCTTTTTGTCTGATCCTCATAATATGCTGCATCAGGAGCCATATACTCATAGATAATGACTATGTTCTTTTCAAGAAATTTTTTCTGTGCATCCTCCATTCCAAGTGCAACAGCATCCCACCAGGGATGAACTATCTTGTAAGTAAAGTAGAAATTGTATCTTTTCTTTGCAGGTGTATAATCATCGAGGCTATGATCAAAATCTACCACACTGTCGGTTGTGCCACCTTCCGTCCCGGTATTTACGGAATATCCGCTGCTGGTGCCTGCAACCACTAAAGAAAGTGCTGCAACCAGAAATTTGCGAAATATATTGTTCAACTTTTCGGACATAAAAATACTCCTTGCAGACATAATTATCAACAAAACTATTATCCTACAATAAATAATACTATATTTCGGCAGTAATTATTCTAAAATAAACATAAAAGATGCTAAATTAACTTGCTGTAGCTTTGCAGCCTTCTTTTCAGCTGATTTCCTCCCGGTCCGCTTCTTCTGAAGGTCGGTGGTCTTATTTACCGTGGCAAAGAAATTCTCTTTTCCATTCCCATCAACGCTCATCCCAAAATTCTTAACACTGGCGCCGCTGCTCAAAAGGCCCATTTTTGCCTGCAGCATCTTAGCCTGGGAGGTGGCAATGATACCTTCATATTTCTTGCGGAAATTCTCGTCCGTCGCCATCCGTTCGAGCTTCTCTTCATCAATAAGGACTACCATCTTGTTGGCATTGCCATAGGACGCAGCATTCTGCTGAAATGAATACCTGAGTTATAAAAAAGGTATGACTCTGCACTTCCATACTTCCAAAAGCTTTTCCAGACTCCAGGCTGCATTTGCGGGACTTGTCGATGGAAGGCATATTGCAGGTCTTTTGATCAAAGGCTCTGTATACCTGTTAAAATATTTAAGCGCCGTCTTACCGTTTACAAATATCGCCCTGATATCCGCTGCACTTAGTATTCTGCTCAGGTCATTCGGCACCACATTACTGATACTTGAATCCGAAGATCCAACTATGTCACAGGATTGTATCACGTCCCACAACGCAATTCTGTTTCTTAGCAAGAGAGATTTCTTTTCCTCTATTGTCTTTGGCTCATCCTCTTCAAATATTCCGGAAATCACTTTCCAGAATCTGTTTTGTTTATGTCCGTAAAAGAATCCTTCCTCTCGTGATTTAACGGAGGGAAAGCTGCCCAAAATCAGTATTTTTGAATCTTTATAGTATATTGGTTCAATTGGATGTACAATCATGATTTCCTCATCATCCTGCCGGCTTTTTTTATTCATCTTTATTAAAAATGAGTTGCCCGACAAAAGCTCGTACGGCCAGTTTTTGTCGGGCAACTCATTTCATTATCCATAAACAGAAAGGTCATTGGCTGCGGACTCCAACATTTACAGAACCTGAAAGAGGCGTGTAGTTGCCTCGACGACGACGATGAACTCAAGAACAATCCTAGTACACCGTCTCGTTTCCTATTGTGCCACCTCTTTCAGAACCCGTCAATGACAAGCCCTACGGGTGGCTGAAACAGCCTCTGGTTCAGAATCTTAGAGCAATCTTATGTGCCAGCCTTTAACTTAGGAAATTGTTATGGGGATTTCTGCATTTTTTATCTTTTCGCAGTTTTAGGATAGAGGTTCTTTAGTTTTTCTGCCCCTTTTTGACTTTTCTCCATTTGGGGCAGAAATGCTTCCTCTTCTTTTCTGCCCCTTCATGACTTTTCTCCATTTAGGGCAGAAATGCTTCTAGCGGCCGAAATTGAACTTTCTTGTGCCTTTAAAATACTTATGAAAAGAAGCCTGGCGGTCTTACTTGTTATTCTAAATAACTTTCTGCACCGACTTGGTGCAGGATTTACGCTTTTGGATACTCCGAATATTCGCTTATTCCGGTGAGTACCTCTATAGCCTCCGCATCCCAAAATGCATTCTCACAACGGTAATAATCATCTTTTCTCTTTTTAAAGATCCTAAACGGTTTTTCTGAATTGTCATAAATATGTAGTATATCACATATCTTTACCAATTCTGGAACAAGAGCCAAAGCCTTGTCGTATTTGGATCTAATTTGTTCTTCTGGAATGTGAACTTCCTAAGTTTTTACACCTAAATCCTTAGAAATTGCATAACTACTGGGGTCTTTCAAAAAATCTGGTGATTTTTATTAGGCGTAACTGCACCTAATAAACATGGCTGCTGTATGTATGAAAATCTCCGAAAATATGGGATTACTGAGATATAGGTGTAAAAATACCGGAAGTTCACATGGAACTCTATGTCCACCAGACGACTCTCTAACCTTTACTCTGGCTATGTTGATTTCCGAAGATGCTGTCAGTACATAGATTACTCTAATAAAATAACCATTTTCCTTGGCTCTTTTCAGAAGATTTAGATTTCTATCAGTTGACAATACAGTCTCAAATGTGAAATCTATTTTGTCAGAAAGTGCTTTTTCCCTTAGTTCTTCAGCTTTTATAGCTGCTTCCATATCAGTACAAAGGCTAGACTTCTTTATATCATCAGCATTGATATGAGTCGCCCGACAAAAGCTCATAATATATACGAACGATTCAAACACCGGGCAAAAAACAACCCCTATAATATCGCCGTCGTATACAACAGACATGCTAAAAAATCAGCTCCTGCTGACCAAGCACTTCTATTCTGGAGGAAAGCAGGGTTCTCTCATAAGAGCCCTTTATATGTTCGCTCTTAAGGTACTGCATGCCTACTCGCAGGTTTGAAGATATCAGTCCAAGCACGTATATGTTGTCAAACCTGTTGTATATCGACTCCCCGCCGATTCCTGTCAGCGCTATTATCTGGACATTGGCTTTTGCGGCAATATCCATCATGGGGATCAGCAGATGATCTGACTGTGCTTTTGCAAAGGGATTATCCATAATAAGAACCTTGGACTCATTCTTATCCGCAAACAAGTCAAGATCGTCCTTTCGCATGTAGTAAAGAAGAGCTGCAACTATTACGAATGCTGATACAAAGCCCTCCCCACCTGAGTTTTTGGCCACTTCATTCCAGGCTATCTGCCTTCCCTTTTGCTGCTCCAGCTTGTAGAGTTTTACCTGTATATTTGTTATTCCTACTACAGTGTCATAAATATATTTTGTAGTGACATACAGGCCAAGGAGCTCCGATAGAGCCAGGTTCTTCTCAAGAACAGCCATGCCCTTCATGGTGATTTCAAAGACCATATCTTCTATGCGCTGCCTGTAGATATCTGCGTTTTCCTCCCAGGAAGGAAGCTCTATCTTCAGCATTTTGACTGATCTTTCACCTATTGTAATGGACGAATTCGAGTCAATCTTATCCATCTCATTATGAACATCCCGCACGTAATCCATGATTACGCTTATGAGTCCCTCTTTTTCTTTTTCTGCATGAGAGAGGTCTGCTGTAAGCTTATCCAGCTGCATATGCTGGGTCTGCAGCACAACCTGAACCTGCTTTAATACTATGGCCGCATCATCGGTATGAGCTCTCATTCCTGCGATCTGCTTTTGATAAATATCCTCCTCAAACCGCTTGTCTCTTGCTATATCATCCAGCATTATCTCAAGAGTCCTTCGAGCTTTCTGTTCAGCCTCGTTGGCCTTGTTATTTTCTCTCAGCAGTGTCTTCTTTATGTCGTTGAGTTCATCCACGGAAATATCAATCTCAAATGAATATCCTGCGCTGTAATCCTCGGGATAAGTGTAATCGCTGTACTCAGCCATGGAATCATATATTATGCTGCACTCTTCCCTTTTCTTCTTCCATGCAGAAAGTTCGTCCTTTATTCCGCTTATCTCTTCGCGCTTTTTTGCTATGGCTGTCCCTATGTCAATCGTTGCTATCTCCGACCTGTCCAAAGGTTCCTTCGTGTGGCACACATCCGACAGCTCACTTCGTTTATGCTTTTCATCAGAAGAAAGAGCAGCATTTGCCATCTCAATTTTCCTTATTGCATCCTTCTTAAGCTCAAGCTCCGCCTCTCTCCTTTCAAGAAGGTCTTCCTGATGCTTCTCCTCTTCTACGCTGTAGATAACTCCATCTATACTTTCCGGGAGAAGACTGTATTTTTTGAACATACGCTGCAGTTCTTTGTTCTTGGATTCGAACTGCTTTGTAGCTTTGGCAAGACTCTGCTCAACGTCCTCCAGCTTATCGGATACTCCTTTTGTGATCACCTCAAATCTGGCGTACAGCCTTCTTGCTTCATCCTCGGATATCTCCTCCGAGCCATCTTCAAACTCGCTAAACTTCCGGAGTCTGACATCATTTTCCTCCAGAGTGCGCTTCTTGTCTTCCCTGGCATTTTTAGCACTTTCGAGGCTTTCATCCACTATTTCAAACCTCTTGTTGTTAACAGTTATTTTGTTCTGGAGCTCCTCTTTTTTCCTCTTGTTATCAGCTATTGCTCTCAACACTTTTTTATAATTGTCATAATCCAGAATGAATTCCTCAAAGGCCTTGAGCTTTCTCTCTGCACTCTGAAGTTCAACTCTTGCATCGGAGAGTCTGCTGTCTATGGTCCTTATATTATCCCTGTATTCAGCCTGATTCTTCATCTCACTGGTTATGGCTTTTTGTATCTCGCCAAGTCGTACCGCACAAGTCTCTGTCTCTTTCTTTAATTCCTCATAGCCCTTTTTCGTGACCTCATGCCGGATCACTAAAGATCTGTATTCAGAATAATTATCATACTCATCATTTCTGACAGCTATTCTCTCATCAATTACGCAGAGTCCATGCCTCATGGCGGAAAGCTCTTTTTCAAGCCCCTTTTCAGTCAGAAGCTTTTTGTCAAAAAGGACATAGAAGGCCACATCACCTATCCTGTATATGGAATTGGATTCCCTGCCTTCTTTTCCCGAAAGGCTCTCCCTGGTGACAATGGCAATCGGATCTGCAGAGTATACATCCACATTAAGAGCCTCCAGCTTCTTAAGATCTCTTTCCGATATGATGATTGAATAGGGTAAAAAAGGATTCGCTAAGACCTTATCTGCTTTTTCATCATCTGACATATCCTGCTTTCTCAGCCAGTCAAGTCCGTCGACATAGGTGACTGAATTTTCTTCCAGCAGCTCCTTTAATCTCTCCGGGAGCTTTGCCATATGGCCGCTAACGAGCCTGTCAAGCTGCTCTCTCTTCTCGTGCTGAGTTCCTATCAGCTTTGCCCTGTCAATGTCAATATCTTTCAGTCTTCGATCTATCCTGTCTCTGATATAGTCCGTGTCAAAGACATGTTCTGATGATTCTTCCAGTAGTCTTAGTATATCCTTCCTTTCGCCAAGCTCAGCCTCTGCTTCTTTAAGCTTCTGTGTGGCAGCCTCTGCTCTGCTGCTTAGCTTCTGCTTCTCAACATGAAGATCCTGAAGTCGTCTTTCGCCTGCATATTCTTCCGTCAGGAGCTTGTCCTTATTCTCTGTCAAAAGTTTTAGTGCCCTATCTTTTTCACCTATATCCTTTCGCAGCCTTTCCCCGGCTATGTCCATCTGCCCGTCTTCATAAAAGCCCAGAATATTCCTGTGCCAGTCTTCCGAATAGTTTTTATTGAATCTGCTCTCTATCTTGTCAAATTCACCTTTCCTTGAGATCAGTCGCCCTTCCTCTATGTTGACGGCATCCCTGGCTGAAGCAATTGCTTCGCGCTCACTCCTAAGGCTCTGCCTTTCGGATTTATAATTAAGGATTTCTTCATCCAGCTTTTTTATATCACCATCATATCTGTTATGGATTTCCGAGTAATAAGCTTTAAGGCTGCTTCCTATGCGCTTTCTCTCAGGGAGAAGATCTATGTTTTCCTGAAGGACGAGGTCTCGCCTGTTTCTGCAAAGTTCAACCTCTTCATGCAAAGAGTCAGCTTCCTCTCTGATATGCGAGAGCCTTAGCTTATTAAGGGCCTGTCTTATTCTTTCCACATTCCTTTCAATACTTGATTTTTCGTTACCGAGGAATGCGATGTCCTTATCATTTGCGTCTATCATATCCAGTATCTTATACAGCTCTGCGGATATCCTTTCATAGAGAAGCCTTTCAAGCTCTGCCTCACGCGCCCCAAGTCCTTCCTCACTTTCACTGCATCTTAAGCTTCTCTCGGATGTCAGTCTTTTAAGCTCGTTCAGGAAAAAAGATATCCCGCTTTCTTTTTCTTTCCTTTCCTGAGTCTTCCCATAATACTCCGTTACCGACAATTCTGCAGCATTCAGTTTCTCTATAAGTTCAGCCACTGCATCTTTAGTCTTTATCTTGTTCTCGTTATTCTTGTACTGGAGGATATATTTCTCAAATATGTTCTGAAATTCCCTTATCCTTGGCTTATCCTTGCACAGCTTGTTCTCTACAGCATCCAGAAACCACTTCTCTATGAGACCTCGCTCATCCTTGCAATCCTCAAAAAATTTGGACAATCCTGACTCATCGAGATTGATCTTTCTGATGATATTCTCCCACTCTCTTGAATCAATCTGGTATTCCAGCAGCTTGTCAAAATATTGCCTGGACTGCCCCTGAATATTCATATCATAATATCTGAATCCGGCCTCCCTGTTCTTCTTGAAGCTGTCAAACAACTGCTTGCAGGTTCCATAGCTTTTCAGCACAACTTCATTATTATTCTTCTCGATAACCGGAATCGACTTTATATCCAGATTGCAGGCGGAGCGGTATTCGGAAATAAAATTTATGATATCAAGAGGATTAGCATTTTCCTCGCTTATATTCTGATTTTTCCTGACCATCATACCGGTCAGGACATAACCAGCACCATAATCCAGCTGCCATTCCACCATTATAAAGGTTGGCTTGCTGCTAAGAAAAAAACCGGCAAATGGCCTGTCTGTGGTATCACGCTTTCTCCCATGCATGAACAGCGCAGATATCACCTGTATCAGAACAGTTTTTCCACCTCCGTTTGCAAGTGACATGAGCGTGTTTCTGCCGCCAAGCTCAAACAGCTCATCGCTGATCTTAATTGTATTGTTATTGTAGTTAAGATTTATGATCCTGATAGCATTAATCCTGCTCAAGCTTTGCGTCCTCCACTATGCTTTTTATCCTGAAAAAATTATTCCTGTTTAGCAGATTAAAATCCATGAAATTGTCGAGCTTTTTGGTTGTCTTGATCATGTCATCGCTCTCTATGTATTCCACAAGGCCCTGCTCCTGCAAAAATAAGAGAATCCCTGCCAGAAAGCCTTCCTTTGTAGTCTTTGCCCTCGACCCGGCAACGGATTTGAGCGCCTCATACGCGCTTAGCATATCACCAAAAGCTATTCCCGCCAGTTCCTGCTGATTTTCATCATATCTTTGAACTCCGTTTTTAAGGCTTTCTGCCACTTCGTTCTGAAGCTCACCTACTCTTATATAGTCTCTCGTCTTGCTGGTAACTCCCTGTCCGTCATAGAACATCATGAGTATAGTCAATATCGTAAACTGCGCCAGATAATAGTCCTTATCCGTTCCACCTGACTTACACAGCCTTGCCTTCAGCATCGCCTTGGAGTACCCGAGATAATTATTGTCGCTGTCAGGAATCAGATAAATAACACTTCCATAACCCTCAACTGTACTCTCTGCTGCCACTGCCTGCTGCTTGACCAGTATCTGAACCTTTTCATTTTCGGTATAGAGCTTATAATACTGCTCATTCCCCTGCTCAGTCAGCTTGTGGTTTTTGAGAAGATAGTAAAAAATATCCTGAGATTGCCTTATTTCTTCTATTTCATAGCTCATATTTAAACTCCTCCATAAACACCGGTTCATATCTGACTTATTCCGGTCTCTTGCGGATACCTAATGCGCCCAGGGGGCGAGCGAAAGCGGTAGCACGCTCCTTATTTACAGCCTTTACCTGACAACTCTGATAAGCACGTTAGAGCATTTGATGGTTTTCATCATTCCTTCATCATTGATATCTTCAAATACAAGAACTGACTTATCATCCACCTTGAAAATATCGACAGCGCTGACCTTCGTCCCTGCTTCCTCACATATATCAAGCAGCATTTCATTTACCTGAAAATCAAGATTACTGTCCACAAAAAAGTTCTCTTTTTCTTCCTTAAGCGCCTGAATATCGATATGTGCTGCCTTTAGAAGTTCAACCATGACTTCCTTAAAAACAGATACAGATGGAATAAGTATCCCTTTTTCTCCGGGGTACTCCTCCACCCTTTTGTGGAGCCTCAAAAGGGTTACCTCACCGTTTTCAAGAGCACTGTTAAAGAGATATTTAAGGCACTCCCTGTACTTTCTGAGCTTTTCAAGTTTCTTTTCTTTCTCCCTTGAAAGCCACTCCGGGTCTCCAAAGTCCATGCGCTCCTCATCGTTTTCCTCCAGCTCCTTCTGAAGAATCTGGGTCTCCATTGAAGTCAGAGGATTATATATCTTATGCGGATCTGCCATGAACAAAGGCTTTAGAAATTCATCCATCCTCTCAAGTCTGTCGGGATTATCCAGAATCCTGTCATAGACTTCATTTCTGAGCGAGAACCTCTTGATATAGGACATCTGTGACAGTGCCTCAAGTTCCTTATTATATAAGGTCTTAAGGTCAAAATGAAGGTTGAGTATTTTCTGATGCTCATCGATCGACCTTTTCAGATATTCCTGAATTGTTCTTAAGTATTCAAGCCGCTTTTCTACATCCGCCTCCAGCTTTTCTCCGTTTATGTTCATTTCTTCAAACTCAGCTATCCTGTTTTTCACTATAAGTTCGTACTCCCTGAACTGAGTTCTTGTGGATCTGATCATCTCAAGGTTGGTCTGTGCGATGTCATCATAATCCGCCACCGAAAAACTCAGCGCATTGCGTCTTATCCTTGTCATATCATCCATGATGCGCTGTATCTGCATCCTGATCCGATTGAATATTTCCCTGATATCCTTTGCTGCCTTGTCATAGCTTTGTTTTTCAAGATGCAGTTTGAATATCATCTCCTGAACTGTAAGCTTAAGATTGTTTTCAACTTCAAGCGTAGACAGTACCAGGTTATATCCGTCATTGGTCAGATAATAGGATATGCGCTTGCTTCCCGTCTCATTGTATTTGATCTTGTTGGCGATATAGCTGACAGGCACCGTCTTATATGTGCTTTTTTCAAAATCCATGCACTCAAAAGTAATCTCCCTGCCCTCATTGGACAGAATGACATTGACAATGTAATCTGTAAGCTCTCTTACCTCTTCAAAACTCATTTTCTTGTGAAAACTTCGGGAGTTTATTTCGTCCAGAAAAACAGCCATATCGTCGATGGTACATATCTCATCCTTCAATGACTGTTCCATTATATATAACAGAATTGCAAATAAGACATTTATCTGCTCGTCTACAGAATTAAAACCGTAATTCTTCCAGATCTGTTTCTGCATGCTTGCTGAGATCAGAGCGGCGTACCTGCCAACGTTTTTCATCCTCTCGTCATAGCCTGCCAAAAAATCATATTGCATTTTTCTAATCCATTTCTTTGACTATCGTTTGCCCCATCATAAGCCTTAGGAACTGTAGCAGAATTAACTGAACAATTAACGCAGGATGAATTTTCAAGTTATTTCGCTACAGTTCCTTAGCCACATTATATTATGAAGTAATCCGAAAATCCGAAATATTTAATATTTCCTGGGGTATATATTTATCGCTTTCAAGTATCGATCTCATCTCTGCCACCCTGTCTGAGGTAAAAAAAGAGAAGAAAATCCCGGAGACTGCTTTATTCTGGCCTTCTTTTGTATCAGGCAAAAAGTCAGCCCCTCTCCCCGATGCTTTTTCCAGCATCCTGCAATAGGCACTTACAAACGGTACTATG
>JAILJR010000182.1 GCA_024694565.1 Butyrivibrio sp.
ATAATACCGAATAATGCTGCGGCCGCTCCTGCGGTATTTTGATTGCAAAAGAATCTGGATAGTTTTGTCGCTTCAGGACAATCCGGATAATTCTTGTATTTATAGGTATATGCCAACTTATTCCTCCAATTCTGAGATAAAAATTCGTCCATCCTTGAGCAGAAAAGCCGTGGTGTCTTTTACAATAATCTATATTATACCAGATCCAACAATATTATGATACAAAAAATACGATTCCTATTATTTCACTGTATGCCATGCGTTATTCCCCCTGCTTTGGCAATTGTTTCAGTTCCCTTCGCCGGATTACTGAGAAAACCGTGCCGTCCATTGATAAAATGAGTCCGATCCCTATCCAACCGGGAATGATGAGATCAGTAGCTGTTGTCCATTCTCCACCGTTCGCTATTCCGTAATCGTATGTAACATGTGTACGTCTATACAAAAAAAGCAGCATAATACAGATAATAAAGCATGTAAGACAGACATAAGTCACCCGACGCCAGCATCTCACACTTGCGTTAGTATCCTTTGCAGACATCTTTGCGGGGTAAAAGCATCTGAAAAGGCAATACAATGCGATGGCAGCTCCGGAGCCATTGAACAATTCCATACAGAGATAGCCATAATACATGGTGGCGCGCTCACTGTAAAGCTCTACTCTGTGTAAACCCGCATGCTGAGCTATATAAATGAAAGAGCTGTGTGAATCGAACATAACAGGAAGTATTGCAGCAAACATCCATAAAAACAGCAAGCTGGCAGCTCCCAGCAGCACAGCTTTCCACCATTTGACTCTTTTCTTCATATTCATTTTCGTTCCTTTTCCAATCGTCGCAATAACCGTTCGTTCTTTTTTCTCCGGCTAATGCTACAGGATCATCGAGACAAACTTACTGGGTTTTTCAAGAGCCATTACTGTTTTTCCTCCTGTCTAAATAACCAAATATCTTTTCATCTCAACATACTTCGTCCTCCACGCAGCCATATGATCACTATCACTGGCAGATGGTACACCCATCCAGAGATCATCTGCTATTTCCAATATTGTATCTTTAAGCTCTAGGAACTCCAGCCATTTAGTGTCTATCTGACTTAATCCCAGGAATGCTCCAAGAAGATTCCCCGTAATGGCACCGGTAGAATCACTGTCACCATCATGGTTAACTGCAGCAATAACGCCCGCTGAAAAATCATTCTCATATCTGAGACTGCAATATACAGCAATCGCCAGTGCCGAGTCGCCTGTTGTGCCCCTTCCGATTTGCCGAATATTACTGAGATCTGCTGTGGAATTGCCAGAAAGCGATAATGCCAAATCCATCAGTTCAGAAAACTTTAACCACTGTGAATCTGCAGAGAATACTTCTTCTGTTGCTTTGTAACTACTCAAGATGATTTCCCGAAGAGATTTTTCCTCTTCATAAATGCATTTGCGAACGATCAGAGCCATCATCCCGCTTGGAATATAGCCGAGAGAATTTCCATGAGTAATGGCTGTTGATTCTGACGCCACCATAATCAGATCATGATCGGGCATATTCTTAAAGAAGCAGCCATATGGTGCAACACGCATTATTCCTCCGTTTCCGGAACTGTTGTTAATTGGATACTCTATAGAGCCACACTCGCCAGAAGCAAGTGCACTCATGCAAGTTCTTCCAGGGCCACGTTTTTCATACATTGACGGAAGCTCCATCAGCCAGCTGCTACGCCATTTATAATGATGAGGAAATGGATTCGTCTGCGCTCGCCACCATTCCAGATATGCTTCATAAACCGACTTCTTCAGCTTGTCATCGGAACCGCTCAACCGCTTAGCTGTTTCATTGACAAGTATCCCGTTTGCTGTGAACAGTGTCATCTGCGTATCGTCCGAAACATTAGCGTTTCCCGTTTTTCGATTCAGCACATATTCGGTAATCCCGTGTACTCTATACTTTCCATAATGCGCAACTATACTATTCCAAGACAGGAACTCCACCGGATATCCGAGCGCATCACCGACAGCACCTCCGATTAGGCACCCCCGGATCTTGTCTGCAATTATATTGCTTTTTGCAGAATCATTCATTGGTTTTTCTCCTTCTTTTATTCTTTTCGTATCCAGCCCTCGGCATACCCTACAGCCATAAAAGGTATCCTTAACCGCACTCATTTGATCTGCATAACAAATCCTGTCATAATCCGATCTCTTTCAGATACCGGGCCAAGATTTCCGCAAACTGTTGCTGAACATCGTCCGGATCAGAACTTCTCCCTGCGTTTTCAGATCGGGATAACTCCCATTCACCTCCATCCATGAACAACACATTCAGATCATCTGCAAGTTTAGAAACCCAGAACGAGAGTTCTTCCGTCTGTTCCCGCAGCTCATCAGCATCGAAAGAACCACATGGTGGCGCTATCAGCAACAGATTCAGTCCCGGATAAATATATTTCAGCCAGAGAATATATTTTCTCAGTTTATCTGCTGTTTCATAAACTGCTGAGTTGAATGTGGATTCATCTGTATATAGG
>JAILJR010000191.1 GCA_024694565.1 Butyrivibrio sp.
ATATACCACCGGAGGTGGTACTGTACGTCCTGCCGGAGGCGTCCTGCGGACAGCTGTTGTCTGCCGGGGGCAGCCAAGAGGGAACGCTACGCTTTCCCTCCGGTGCTATCGCACCTACCCTTTTGTGTACTTTCCGCTTGGTAAAGCTCTAAAGAGCAGAGCTTTACCAGGCGAAAAGTCTGTCTGTCGGTCCTGTCAGTTATGGGAGCCGATGAAAGAGAGGTGGCAAAGTGGCGGTTAAAAACTTTAGTTCCCGTATTCAGATATGCGGGAGAAGTGCGAAGTGCCATGGTGGGCATTCCGCTGTTGAACAGTCCTCATATATCAGCAGGACTACCATGTATAGCGAGTATGACGGAAACACTTATTATCCAAAGTATTCCGAGGACTTGGTTGATACCACAGTATTGCTACCGGAGAATGCGCCGGAGAGATATAAGGATCCGTCCGTCTTATGGAATGAAGTGGAGAAGAATGAGAAGTCATCGGATGCCCAGCTTGCGAGAACCGTTCGCTTCGAACTTCCCAATGATTGGAGCTATGAGCTTGCCAAAGATGTTGTAAGGGCATTCTGTCAAAGGGAGTTTGTCGATAAAGGTATGTGTTGTCAGTATGCCATCCATGACTCAGAGAACAAGGAAACAGGGCAGAGAAATCTTCATGTGCATATTCTTTTGACTATGCGAGGAATCGATGAGAATGGACGATGGTTACCGAAGCAAAAGAAGGTGTATCTCACCGATGAGAATGGAGACCGGATCCCGCTCATTGATAAGAAAACCGGACAGCAGAAAGTGGACAAGCAGAACCGGAAACAATGGAAGTGTAAGACCGAGCCTACAAATGATTGGGGAAGTCGCGCCAATGCCAAAATGTGGCGGAAAGATTTTGTTGATACCTTGAACGCTATAAATGAGTGCATTGGAAAGACGGAGAACTTCTGGGAGCATCGGTCATTCAAAGAGCAAGGACTTGATATAGAACCTCAGGTGCATTTGGGAGAAAAGGCAAGTGCATTGGAGCGTGCCGGCATCCGCACGATAAAGGGTTATATCAACCGTGAAATAATTGCACATAACGTGATCATCATGAAAGCCAGAGAGGCATACGAGCAGGCTAAGGCTAATTTTGAATCCGTTAAGGCAATTCCGGTACAAGCGGTTAAGGCTATTAAGAATGAGATACTTGATATTATCCGCAAGGTGGCAGAACGCAATAATAACCGTCTGAAACTTCCGGTCATGAAGGGAAAGTACATCGGTGCGGTTTCTGATCGTGTTTCTTTGCAAGACAGAGCAAAGATGGAGGCATATGTTCATAGCAAGGGATGGGAAACATTCGATGAAATGAATGCCGAAAGGAAATCCATGGAGGCAAAGTATGAGCAGCTTGATAAGAGCAGAACAGAAATGTGCCACCGGACGGAGTACCTGGAAAAGCTTCTTGATATGCACAGTCAGTATGAACCATATCAGAAGATCAATGCTGAGTATTGGAAACTTAAGAAGGCAGAGGATACCAAAGGAAAAGGTGGTTTCCTTGGATTTGCGAAGAAGAGTGTTGCTGAAGAATATCGTATCCGGCATCAGACGGAGCTTACCACCTACAAGATGTATCGAAATGTTCTCAAGGACATGATCACAGAAGCGGACAAGAAGATTGTGCCGAAGGCATGGAAGAAAGAACTTGATACTTTGAAGGAACGATATGATGAAACCAAGCGGGAGTATTCCGGTGCGGTTGTGGACCTTGCCAAGATGGAAGTGCTGAATTACAACAAGCGGGATCTTGAGAGAATGCTTGAGAGCGAGAGCCACAAGAGGACTATTGGAAAAGATAAGCATGTTACGATTTGAGAAAGGAGTTTATATGGCAGAAGAAATGAATAGTGTGACACCGGAGGGAGCTGATTTATCGGCCCCCTCTTTTCATGAGAACATTGGGAACATGAACTATAAAGTGGTACTTCACTTTGCTGAAAATGGGAGCCAAACCGTGGAGGATAGGCTGAAAAGAGTGATTTTGCACGAAGCCAACGGCGAAAATGGTACAACAAACCATTGACAAGTAGCAACAGGAAGAACTGCTAAAAGCATCCTTGACGAACCGCATAAGTTCATTTACTATTTTAAGCAGATGGCAATGCGCGTTTGAAAAGGAGAATCCTATGAAAATTACAGTTATCGGTCCCGGAGCCATGGGACTTTTGTACGGGGCGAAGCTCTCAGCCGTTGAAGACGTCTTACTTATCGGAAACAATGAGGAAAATATCAGGGCAATCAACGAGAACGGCGTCACAATCAAGAGGGACGGCGATAAGGCCTTGTACCATCCGAAGGCCCTGGTCAACGGACAGCTCTCCGCCCCGGCGGATCTGCTGATCCTCTTCACCAAAGCCTACAAGACCCGAGAGGCCCTTAACGCAAACCGAAACGCGATCGGGCCTGACACGATCCTTCTGACCCTGCAGAACGGTGCGGGACACGAGGAAGTACTCCGGGAGTTTGCGGATGAGGAGCACATCCTGATCGGAACCAGCAACCAGGGCAGCTCCCGCGAAAACGGACATGTAATCGTAAACAGCGGGCTCGGCGACACGAACATCGGACCGGTCGGAGGCGGCGAGGGCATCCGGAATGCGGCAGAAGGGATCGCGGCGGTGTTTGAAAAGGCCGGCTTCCCCTGCCGGGTGAGCGACGATATCAAATTTACGGTATGGAACAAGCTGATGATCAACGCTTCTTCGAGCGTTCTTTCGGGGGTTCTGGGGAAGGCCCAGGGCTATGTCGCGGAGAATCCTTACGCATGGGATATCTGCCGGGACCTGATCCGGGAAATCTGTCAGGCGGCTGCAGGCGAGGGGTGCGCATTTTCCGAAGAAGAACAGATTGAGCGCATCCATAAGCACCTTATGGCGGCCCGGGGCGGCTTCACCAGCATCTATGCGGATCTGAAAAACAGGAGAAAAACCGAGGTGGATTACATCAGCGGAGCGGTCGTGCGCGCGGCGGCCCGGCAGGGCCGAAAATCTCCGGCACAGGAGATGATGCTGCGGCTGGTACACGCGATGGAATAACGAAGAACAGGTGACACTCCATCTGTCTTTGATCTTTTCGTAGAACCGTCGGTTCATATCCAGCAGCGAATCTGAAAGGCAGCTCCTCAAAAACTCTTATTCCGCACGGAGACGGTACTCTTTCATCATCCCGTGGGCTCCGAAGATCTGCCAGCCGCCCTCGCCCAGGCGCTGGAAGATCGCCCTCCGTTCCAGCGCGCACAGCGCAGGATCGGTGTCGACCGAGGTCATGAGGATCGGCGCGTACTGGTTGTAGGCCGCCTGCTCCCTGGTGAGCCCGTGGACGTTGATGAAGATGTCCCCGGAAAATACAACATGGTGCGCATAGTCGATGAGTACTGTTTCCCCCTTCAAATGCCCGCCTTTGCCCTGGTAGACTTCAAAATGCATCTCCCCGAAATCAAAGAATCCGATCTGCTCGATCGCCTCCCTCTGCTCCTTCGGGGACTCCCAGAGCGCGGTGACCTTTTCCGCATCCACCGGCCTGTACAATGTCAGCGCCTTGCAGATGTTGATGTAGGGCTTGTGCAGCGTGTTCTGCTCGCGGTAGCCGTTAGCCTTCTTCGCCTCGAGGGCCAGGCACTCCTTCGTGTTTACAGCAAGGCAAAAGAAAGCAGCCCTTGCAGTTACCCTGCAGGCGATATCCACACAAACTGCAGTTCAATCCGCATAGGGAAAACAGGTCATCCGTTCTGTTAAAGTTTTTAAGGCTCATAATGTCCTCTTGTTCCTGCGCATCGCGGTAAGGGCGTCCATGTCGCCATGCTCTATTGCCTCCTCCAGCGCTTTGATGATCTTATCCTTTCTCTTTAAGAAATCCGGGCCGGACAGATAAAGGCCGGAAGTATGATGGGTGTTGAAATAGCAGTCACATGTCAGATGCTCTACAAAAACCTTTAGCTCCATCAGCATTTCCTTCTCCGTAAGCGGTGTAAACTCTCCTCGTTCTGCTTCTTCCAGTAACGGAGTACCGGGGAATAGCGTTAATCCTCCGGTCCCGACAAGGATTGGTCTGCACCGGCTGAAAAGCTCCGCCGAATGGATGGCATGATCCATGCTGTGTTCCTTCCCGGCAACGCCATTTAAGAAACAAAGCCAGAAATCAATACCCGCTTCCGTAAGCTTTGCGCACTGTTCGGAGATATCTGCCGAACTGCATTTTTTGTTGACACGATTAAGCGTCCAGTCGTCACCGCTCTCTGAGCCCAATGATATTTCACGCAGTCCCAGTTCCTTAAGCGCCTTTAGCTGTTCTACGGTCTAATTCTTTATATCTGTCACCCTGGTGCACGCGTAAATGTACTCCATCTTCGGCAGATACTTATTGATCATCTCCAGGATGGGCATCAGCTTGTCATAGGTCATGCAAAGGGGATTTGCGGAAAGAAGCTGGATCGTCTTCGCGTTTGGCTCCCTTTCCGCAAGCTCATCCTGCGAAAGACCGTTCTTCTTTCTGAGCTGATAGATCACATTTCGTGTATCCATGTGCAAGCACCTCCCCTACTCCTGTTTGGTACTAATAGACAATTGGTTTATATTTCATATTATCGTCACGCCATTCTCTTTGGCCGTTTCCAGCAGATACTCAGAGGTTTTTAATCCATTACCGATGAGTAATCCTCACGTTCCAAAATGTTATCTTCTTCATGGTACGGTTGTATACATCAACCAATTGTCTTCAACTTAAGCTTTGCCTGCTTCTGAAAGAACGCCGCTCCATAACATACGATTTCCTCATATCCCTTCACACCTTCGGCATATTTTCTCTTCACAATCTGTTCTATAGCTTCCTCACAATCCTTGTCCATATCAGATTCTTTATCCGACTTTTTAGCTTCTATGATGATCGCGCGTTTGTTCTTCTTGTCCTTAAGCAGGATATCAGGTCTTCCAAGCCCCTTCTCCTTGTTTGAATCCACACTGTATCCTCTTCCGACAAATACGCCGGCAAGAAACGCATGATAATAGTCCTCATGATAATCGTTATAACTTATCGTATCCCACAGAAGTCCTGATATGATCTCCGCAGCACGCACTTCATCCTTTTCCCATAGTGTGCTGATCAATTCTTTTATCGTGTCATCACTTACCGTCTCCGTAAAGAAACGGACTACGGTATCCTCAAATATTGACGAAATTTCTCTATTAGGGATCTTTAACGAAACCGTTTCCCCTTCTTCCCCCGCATCAGCTTTCGTAATGTAACCTGTCATCAGGAGTACACTCCACAAGTTATCCTCTGTGGAATGCAGCGTATCATAAGTCAATTCATCCGAAATCGTCTGGACGATTGTTTCGCCGTTCAACAACGCCTCAAATTTGTCAGAGACGTCAAAATCTGTACGCTTCACGAATATCAGCAGGATGCCGTTATGGCTGGTATTCTTCCAATAGTTCTTGGGCTTAGCATCCCTACGCTTCTTTAATGCGGAAAGGTAATTAATCACGTCCCAGGGACAATATACATAGCTGTTACCAAAAACATATCCGTCATACCATTCCTTGATCGTATCAGCTGTCTCGGATCTGTCAGCCGCTTTAAGGATATCATCAACCTCTTTCTTTGAGAAACCAAAATATTGTGAAAAATCCGCATCAAGCACAGAATACGACACAAAATTGTTAGTGCCTGTAAATATGCTTTCCTTAGCTATGCGAAGGCATCCTGTAACTACGGCAAACTTTAAGAACTCATTATCCTTAAGCGCCGTACTCATAATACTCTTGATCACATCCAGCATTTTGGAATAATACTCATTCTTGGCAGTATCTTTTTCACTTGCCTTTGCCAGAGGAACATCGTACTCGTCAACCAAGAGAATCGCAGGTTTTCCATACACCGCATGCATCATACGCATAAGCGTTTTTAAGGAATTCTTTATTTCGTCTTCATCTGCCCTTTTTGATTTCAGGTTTAGAAAAATCTGAGCATCGTCGTTGTCAACTGCGGCCGTTTTAAATATAGGTGCCAAATCCTTACATAAATCAGCCAGTTTTGTGTTGAGCATTTTGTAAGCGCCTTCAAAGGTCTCCGCTTCAACATCCTTAAACGAAACAAACAGCACAGGATATTGATTCATCCACTCCTTGCAAAATACTTTATGCTTTGCTATGACAAGATCCTCAAATATGTCCTTACTGTCTTTTCTGACGCTGAAGAAATTCTCCATCATGCTCATCATTAAGGTCTTTCCAAATCGCCTTGGTCTGGTAAAGAGCGTAACTTTATTATTCGTATCATGCACAAGCTCATATATAATCTCGGTCTTATCAACATAGTATGCATTATTATTGCGAAGAGCCGCAAAATCCGCTTCTCCAACGCTTACTGTAAAATCCATATGCGCATTCCTTCTTTCAAGCTTATGATTGCTTTCTGGTTTTTAGAATACTTTAGATACCACAGTAGCATGCTTCAGCCAGGTTTTCAACAACGCAAGGTGACCCTTACACCTTTTGATCTCCTCGCCGACCCGTTTCGTCACGCCGCTTGCTGAAAAGCATGCCGCTAAAATCTTCTTTGCCATCGTGATATCCTCCCCATATACCGGCAGAGCAAACCTCGTATCATAACGATACCATCCATTTTTTGCATCTCTTCCGTGCTTAGCCTTACGATTTTATTCAAAAATACCATCAGCAGCTATCTCAATCATTTCAGGAACTGCTTGTCAATTGAATATCCATCGCGTATGCGTAGGAAATAGTCTCTCCCATCTTTGTTGCTTTATAACCTTTTTCCTTATGTGAGTAGTCAGAAATCTCCACTGATCCAAAGGTCTTAAACTTCTCGTAAATACGGTTCATCACTTCTATCTCTGCATCAGAAAGCACACCTTCAGGAATATCACACTCTGGAACCACCTGATGTTTTTCATAGCCCCCATCATAAAATACATCGATGTGGGCAATATGATCTGCTGCCATTTTTCCCAGAATCATATCAAAATGATCTGGCACTGGTCCATAAGGCAGATGTGCATATTTCAGACCAGATATTGATATCCCATTTTCTTTATAGAAAATCATATCTGAGTAGTTGAGTAACTTCATAAGCTTAGTTTTCAGTAATTCAGGACTCTTACTTGCAAAAAACAAAACCATAGCGCAGAGTTTCTCATAATCAAACACCTTGAATCCGTTTTCCTCACAGGGAACTTTTGAGAAAAACAAATCAAAGAAACGTCTGCCAACTCGATATTCCGTATCTTGCTCAAGCTTATCAACAGTATCAAGCAGTTTTGCTTTCTGCCTTTCATCAAGGACAATCTCATTCTCCGTTAAATATGTCCTCATATTTTCAGGCTCACGTAAGAACAGAAGAAGACTATTATGAGCCTTATCCTGGATAGAGCCATTCTCATATCTGCAGATAGTCTTATCTCCCCAGTTCAAGAGCTTAGCAAAACTTCTCTGGCTAAGTCCATACTGTTCTCTTATTTTCTTAATTTCTTCTGGCAGCAAGAGTTTATGCTTTCTACGATACTCGTTGTATGCATGAATAAGTGTGGCGTTATCAAACTCCTCACAATAGAGCTCTTCTCCACACTCAGCACAAACCAATACCTGGGCATCAACTTCGATTGGCTCTCCACAAACATCATATGTTTCTTTCTTAATAATTACCTTAGTCTCGACTTCTTTTCCACATTCCTCACAATATCTTTTCATCGACGCCTCTCCTTTCCTAAGCAAAATCGTCCTCGTGGAATCCAATACATTTCAGGATATCATCTCCGTTCTCCTGAACAATTTTTAGTTTTACGTAAAATTGCATTCCATCAATGTTTTTCTTGAATTCCCATATGTTTCCTGGACGATTAGGATCAAAATCCTGCTTAGGGCCTTTGTAGTAATCACCGACAACAAGCCCTAAAATCTCATTTTTTGCATCCGTGATAGTAAGACCATGTTGCGCCAATGCTTGCATGTTTTTTCTTCTTGGAACAAAATCATATTTTCCTGCAGACAGCAGCCGCTTGACATCAGCAAGATATGCTGCTATCTGTGCGTTACTTGCTTGATTACCCACTCAGTCGCCTCCGTGTACATTATATTATACTCAAGGATCCTACAAAGTCAAGAATAATGCGGTCATATGACCGCATTATATCGAAGCAACTTTCTCCTGGCAGCCTACACATAGCTGTTCTTCCCCACCTGGTATTGCTGGTACTTCTCATATTCCTTTTTGATCCGACTCCCTGGTAGAACTTGTCGAAAATATGGGCCATGGTCTCCTGATCTATAGCGGTTGTATCGACCTGAGTATCGATCTTATCCTGCATGAACTGTGCAAATTTCGGCCTGCTTACAAGTCTACTGACTACCTCGGCCGCAGATTTATCTAACACTTCCTCATCTACCTGATTTCTGTATGTACATCTATGACCCCGAGTCATCGAGCGATGCTTACAGCCGTAATAGAAGTAATCCTTATGTATTCTCCCATCATCGCCCGACTGCTGACTTCATCCAATTCTGATAATTGCTCCAGGACAAAATCCAGATACTCTTTTGTTGACGCCTTGCCCTCACTCCTATCCATTTACAAGCTTCAGGAACTTTTTATCGTTCATCTGCTCATTCGTAATATATTCTCCATCATGCAACAGCGCATAGTTTGTGCTCGGAGTCGGCGCGTTCTGTGCCTTCTCACTGCTTTCAATATGAACCGCATGAAATTGTATATCATTCTCTTTCGCTGTCTGCTCTAAAACCGGAACATACTTCGCATTGAAGGGGCACTGACTGGTGTAATACAGAACATACCCTTTTTCTTCTATGTGTGGATGCTTAGCACATTCCCTGAACCCAGGCTTGTCTGCGTCCTTTCCAAAGGGCAAATACCACAACTGGATTCCATTATCCGCTTCATCACACACAGTGAAGCCTTTATATTTCAGGAACTTAGGATCGGCAAGGAATGGCTTCTTCTTAGCCGCAGCCAGGATACACAGTCCTTTCTTCCCCTTTTCTTTACTGTCTTCGATGCAGGCATTCAGTAAATCCGTAGAGTACCCATGCCCCTTGAAAGAACCGGACACCCACAGACAGTCAATATACATATATCCATCCGCCTCAATCGGAACCCAGGCGTTTTCCGCAGGGATATATTCGATAAAGCACTTGCCGCGTTCCACACTCTTCAGAAAAACGAGTCCCTCATCAAATCTGTCTGCCATCCAGGCCTTTTTAGAAGAAACCTGTACATCCTTATTATTTGAAAGGGCACAGCAGATGTGCTCCTTTTCCAGATTATCCTTTGTAACTCTGATGTACTCCATGCAATCACCCTTTCTCTTTTATTGGATGTCGGATCACTGTCTTCAATTTCTCCGGAGCTGCTTTCCTTGCATCACTCAGATAAATCTCGTGGTGTATCCTCTGATCCGTAATAT
>JAILJR010000129.1 GCA_024694565.1 Butyrivibrio sp.
CAATGATATCTATCTTGCCGTAGCAAAAGAAATTCTCGAATCTAATTTTGACAAGAATGAATTTGCAATAGGGACGAGAAAAGACTGTGCGGTCTGCATCGAAGAAAAATGTGGCGAATGGATAGTTTATGAGACGGAAAAAGGCAATGATTACGATAAGGCATCATTTATGACAGTAATAGAAGCATTGATGAATATGTTTGACAGACTTTCAATGAACCCAAAGGAAATAAAGAATGCTTTTCTTTCAGAACTTACATCAAAAATGACCGCATGATGAAGCTCAACGTTCCCCTTTGGCGTGAGTCAAAAAGAACCGTCTCCCATTGACTCAAGATGAAAAATGAGTATACTGATGTCAAATTATAAGAAGTAAAACTCCTTCCTGGCTGATAAAATAGTCAGATACTATGTGAACGTATCTTTTTATTTTGGCTGGAAAGGAGTTTTTTATGGCTATTGATCTTAGCAAGATGTCGAAGTTGGGATTTGGTTTGATGAGACTCCCGGAGAAGGACGGAGTGATCGACCATGAGCAGGTGTGCAGGATGGTGGATAAGTACCTGGTAGCTGGGCTTAACTACTTTGATACAGCTTATGTGTATCACGGTGGGAAGTCGGAAGTAGAGGCAAGAGAAGCTCTTGTAAAAAGACATGACAGAAGCAGCTTCATGTTGGCAACCAAGCTTCCCGCCTGGGAGATCAAAAAGGCGGAGGATGTGGACAGGCTCTTTAATGAGCAGTGCGAGAGGGCAGGAGTAGACTATTTTGACTTCTATCTGCTTCACTCCATCGAGGATGGAAACAACTACGATACCTACGAGAAGTATGACTGCTTCAAGTGGGGACTGCAGAAAAAGGAAGAAGGGAAGATCAAGCACTTTGGATTCTCATTCCATGGGAGTCCCGAGCTTTTGGAGCAGATCCTGGACAAGCACCCTGAGGTGGAGTTCGTTCAGATACAGCTCAACTACCTTGACAGGACCAATCCGGTTGTGAGATCCCAGAGGCTCTATGATATCCTGCATGAGAGGAACATCCCCATCATAGTAATGGAGCCGGTCCGCGGCGGAATGCTCGCCTCCCTGGCACCTGAGATCGAGGCAAAGTTCAAGGAGAGGCAGCCTGATAAGTCAGTTGCCTCCTGGGCTCTCAGATTTGTGGGCTCACTGCCCGGTGTCATGACAATCCTTTCAGGAATGTCCACAGTGGAGCAGATGGAGGATAACCTCAAGACCTTCACGGATTTCGAGCCCCTTGCAGAGGACGAGCTTTCCATTATAAACGAGGTTACCGAACAGATCCTGGCAATTCCACAGATCGGCTGCACAGCCTGCAAATACTGCTGCGACGGCTGCCCTCAGCACATCAGCATCCCTGATGTCTTCAGGACAGTCAACACCCTGAGGCGCTACCCCGACGACTGGAGGTCCAAGAACTTCTATTCAGGCCTGACCCAGCGCTACGGCAAAGCCTCCGACTGCATCGCCTGTGGCCAGTGCGAGAGCGTCTGCCCTCAGCACCTGCCGATCATCAAGCTTATGAAGGAAGCAGCAGAGATTCTGGATTGATGACACCTCTTTCATAATTTGCTATAATAGTATTTGGTTCCCCGTCAAAAAATCGGGGAGAAGACAGACAAACTAAACACAAAATGGAGGTGCTCTTATGAAATTCTATGTATGTGAGAAATGCGGCAACTTTGTAGAGATGATCAAGGAGTCCGGCGCTCCCATGTCCTGTTGCGGACAGAACATGAAAGAGCTTGTTCCCGGCACATCTGATGGAGCAGTGGAGAAGCATGTACCTGTATTTACAGTGGAGGGCAACAAGGTTACAGTTACTGTAGGCTCAGTTGAACATCCCATGGTAGCTGAGCACTTCATTGAGTGGATAGCCATAGAGACAGCCAAGGGCTCCCAGAGAAAGACCCTTAAACCCGAGGAGAAGCCTTGCGCAGAATTCCTTCTCACAGAGGGCGACAGCGTAGTAGCTGTATATGCATATTGCAACCTTCACGGACTGTGGAAGGCTGAGTAACGCATATTTATGCAATATGCTGCCATCATTACAAAATAAGCACTTTAAGCGGGAGATGAGTATCAACTCATTTCCCGTTTTTTCTTTCCCGAGAAGGGAAGCCACCTCATTGGCCCCGGCCTCCCTAGGATAAAAACGGCAAAAAACGTCAATAATTTAACAACACAAGACATCTCCGTCACAATGTGGTATAATATCTTGA
>JAILJR010000208.1 GCA_024694565.1 Butyrivibrio sp.
AAACAAATTATTTTTTTATAAAATTCCGACACTTACGAGCCAGGCAGTCTAATAAATGAACAAAGTCGGATATCGAGCTTGCTCGAATATCCGGCTTTGTTCATTTATTAGACTATTCGGCGACAAGACGAAACGAGGAAACGCTCCGCGTTTCCGAGTCCTGGCTCGAAAGTGTCCTCTCCCGTGCGAAAATTTCAGTTTTTATCCCCAACAGTCCGGTCAATAATATAGCGCGGACGCCCCTTTACTTCGTCGTAGATCTTTGAGATGTAGAAACCTATTATGCCAAGACCTATCATAATGAAGGAACCGGTGAAGCACTGGAGGATTATAACGGTTGTGAATCCGGCCTGTGCCATACCACGGGCGTAGCTGATGAGCGCTTCTATTGTACTTGCAAGTCCTACAATGAAGACTATGATTCCCAGAATGGTTACGATCTGCATAGGTGCCGATGAGAAGGATGCTATGTTGGTCAGGGCATATTTAAAGAGCACCTTTGTGCTCCACTTTGACTCACCCTCTTCTCTCTCCCTGACTTCATATTCAACCTGGGTTGACTTAAAGCCGATCCAGGAGGAAAGTGCTCTGAAAAAAGCGTTCTTTTCATTCATATTAAGAAGAACGTTTATGGCCTTCCGGTCGAGGAGCTTGAAGTCTGACGCACGGGACATATCAAAGCCTACGGCATTGCTCATGATCTCATAGAAGCTCTTGGCAGCAAATCTGTGAAAGCCGCTCTCCCTGCCCCTGTCAGTCTTGACTCCCTCTACTACCTCATAGCCCTGTTCCCAGAGCCTGTACATCTCCACAATCTTCTCCGGGGGATGCTGAAGGTCACAGTCAATAACTACAGCACAATCGCCTCTGCACTGCGCTATTCCTGCAAATATTGCCGACTCCTTCCCAAAGTTTCTCGAAAAGCATATGCCCCTTACCGTATTATATTTTAAAGCCTGTTTCTCAATCTCACTCCAGGTTCCGTCCTTGGAACCATCGTTCACAAACAAAAGCTCATGGTCTATATTTGCTCCGCAAAGTATCCCATCGATAACCGATGCGGTTTTTGATATCAGTTTTTCCTCATTATATGCAGGAATAATTACAGAATGCACAGAAAACTGCTCCTTTCATGCTTGATTTAAGTTCCCGCACATTATATCATAGATATTAAGGTATTTCTACAAACTTTAGATAGGGGGACCATACTATGGCTCAGAATGAAATGTTAGCTATGATTCTGGCTGGCGGACGTGGTAGCAGACTTAAAGATCTGACTACTAAAGTTGCTAAGCCGGCAGTTTTCTATGGTGGCAAATATCGAATCATCGATTTCCCACTTAGTAACTGTGCAAACAGTGACATCGATGTTGTTGGTGTCCTCACCCAGTATGAATCAGTGCTGCTAAACAGCTACGTAGCACAGGATGGACGTTGGGGTCTCGACTCCAAGGACAGCGGTGTTTATGTACTTACTCCACGTGAGAAAGCTGACGAAGGCCTCGATGTTTATCGCGGCACCGCTGATGCTATCTCTCAGAATATCGATTTCATCGATACCTACGATCCGGAATATCTTCTCATTCTCTCCGGCGATCACATCTACAAAATGAATTACGCACAGATGCTCGACTATCACAAGCAGATGAAGGCTGATGCTACTATCGCCGTTCGTCCTGTTCCGCTCAAGGAAGCCAGCCGTTTTGGTATCATGAATACCGATGGTCATGGCAAGATTGTGGAATTCGAAGAGAAGCCCGCTAATCCTAAGAGCAACCTCGCATCTATGGGTATCTACATCTTCAGCTGGAAGCTTCTGCGCAAGATGCTTGTTGAAGATATGAAGAATCCCAATTCATCTCACGACTTTGGAAAAGATATTATTCCGAGAATGCTGGGTGAGAACAGAGGTCTTTTCGCCTATGAGTTCAAGGGCTATTGGAAGGATGTCGGAACAATTGATTCATTGTGGGAAGCAAACATGGATCTGCTCGATCCCAAGAATCCTCTCAATCTCAATGATCCTTCATGGCTCATCTACACCGAGGATGTTTCTACTCTTCCTGCCTACATCGGCAAAGAGGCCAAGATCAACAAGGCTTACATCACTCAGGGCGTTCGCGTAGAAGGAAGCGTCACCAATTCAGTTCTCTTTACCGGTGCTGTTGTTGAAAAGGGAGCCCAGGTCATAGACAGCGTTCTTATGCCCGGTGTTGTTGTTGAGGAAGGTGCTGTCCTTACAAGAGCTCTCGTAGCAGAGGATGTGCGTGTTGGACAGAATGTCAAGATCGGCTCAAAAGACAGCGAAGGCATCGAGCTTGTAGCTAAGAATGTGAAGGGAGGTACAAAGTAATGGCATTTAAGGCTTTTGGAATAATATCCTCCGCTGATAATACGGTTCATGTTGAGGGACTTCACGACTATCGTCCTATAGGAGCATTCTCTTTCCTTGGAAGATTCCGTGTAATTGACTTCCCTATGTCAAACATGTCAAACAGTGACATCGACAGAGTTCAGGTGTATGTTCGCTCCCGTCCGAGATCCATCGCAGAGCATGTCGGATCAGGACGTCACTACAACATCAACTCAAAGCGCGGCAGAGTTCAGCTTCTCTTCTCTGAGAACTCTTCTTCCCGCTCTATCTACAACAATGATATAAATGCATATAAAGAGAATCTTGATATCATCCAGCGTATGCATCAGGAGTACGTCATCATCGCTCCCAGCTACATGGTTTACAAGCAGGATTATCGCATTCTTCTGGATACACACATTTCTTCAGGCGCTGACATCACTCTTCTCTATCAGAAGGTTGACAACGCAAGAGATTATTTCAAGAACTGCCACGCTATCACACTGAACAAGCAAAAGGGTGTTGAGTCCATCGAAAAGAACATGGGCACAGCAAATAACAAGAACATCTTCATGGAAACCTATGTCATGAAGAAGGACACCTTCGTTCAGCTCGTAAAGGATGCCAGCTGGACAAGCTCAATCTACACACTTGCCGACATCGTAAATATCAAGTGCAAGGATATGGATGTAAGAGCCGTTCAGCACAAGGGCTACTTTGCTACCATCACCAGCCTTGAGGACTACTACAATGCTTCCATGGAGCTCCTTGACTATGAGGTTGCCAGCGATCTGTTCAGACCTAACTGGCCCATCTACACAAGGACCACAGACTCCTGCCCTACTCAGTACTATGAGACAGCTGATGTAAAGGGATCATTTGTAAGTAACGGCTGCCAGATTGAAGGCTCAATTGAGAATTCAGTAATCGGACGTTCAGTAGTTGTTAAGCCGGGTGCTGTTATCAAGAACTCCATCGTCATGGCTTATGCAACCATTGAAGAGGGCGTACATATTGAAAACGCAGTTGTTGATAAGTGGGCACACATCATCCATGCCAAGGAAATCAAGGGCGAGCCTGATCACCCGCAGTACATAAAGAGACAGGATACACTTTAAGACATAATAAGGACTGTACACCATTTGGGTGTGCAGTCTTTTTTTTGAAGCTGTCTAAACAGATCAGCCGCCGGACCATGCAGCTTTGCTGTAAGTCCGACGGCTGAATTAACAGTCATATTATTCTGTTGCAGTTACACAGGTTTCACTGCCCTTCAGGCTATGTGAGGAATCTGCAGGAATATACTGCGGTACCTGATTTATTTAAGTTTAAACTTACCAACAATCTCCTCGAGGGTTCCTGCGATAGCTTCCTGCTTGGAGGACATGTCATTTACATTTGAAACAACATCTGCGGCTGCCATTACGGAGTCATTTACTCTGCTTGACAGATCTGCCGTATCCTGAGTTGATTCAGCGATATTCTGAATTGCCTTGGATACTTCCTCCATAGCTGCCCTGATGTTCTCAACCATATGAGCGATGTTCTCAGAAGATCCTCCGAAGGAATCTGCGTCAATTCCGTACTGCTTGGCCAGATTTACAAATCTGTCATAATCAGGTGTAACGGTCTCTTTGATAAATGTAAGAAGCTCTCCCGATGAACTTGAAAGAGTGCTGAAGGCCTCCTGAACGCCATCAATTGTATCCCTGATCTGCTCTACTGCTTCTGAAGTGCTGCTTGCAAGCTTGTTGATCTCAGATGCAACTACTGCAAAGCCCTTACCTGCATCTCCTGCTCTTGCAGCCTCAATACTTGCATTGAGTGAAAGAAGATTGATCTGGTCAGCAATCTCTGCGATGGTATCAGCCAGCGTACCGATCTGATCCACAACCTTAGCCTTCTCATTGGCTTCTACAAGATCAGATTCTCTCTGCTCTGCAATTGAAATAGCATAGTCGTAAGCCTGTTTACTCTGTCTCTCTATGTCTCTTGCTCTTCCCTTGATGTCCGCTGCCTCTGAGCTCGTCTTCTCAGTTTCAGCTGCAAGCTGATGAACCGATGCGTTTACTTCTTCAACGGATGCATTGACCTCCTCGGTAGCTGCACCGGATGACATCATGGCGTCATTAACACCTGAGATATTGCCCTGAATGCTGTTGAACTGACTTGAAAGCTCGCTAGCCATACTTGCAAGTCCGGTGGATGTCTCGGAAACCTGAACAGAACCATCAGAAATCTTCGTAATAACATCCTTATTGTTTTCATACATGTCATTGAGGGAGTCGCTCATCTGTCCAAGCTCATCTCCGCTCTTGCTTTCGATCTTATTGACTGTAAAGTCTCCGCTTGCGAGTGATCCGGCAAATGCTTTAACATTGTTGATGCTCTTACTGATGCTGAGAACGAATACATATATGATAGCTGCACCTACAACTAGTGCTATAACACAGATGAGTATCAGCTTTGATATCAGTGAGTTCACTGATTCATCCATCTCTGTAGTGCTCATTCTGATCATTGCCTTCCAGCCAACGTCAGGAATGGTTGAATAAAGGAGCATTATGGTATCTTTACCCTCTGTAAAATAAACCTCGTTTACATCGGAAGTATTTGATGCCATAACTGTTGAACCTGCTGATGCAAGAGATGCGTTATTATCTGCTGTTATCTTTACTGCATTCTGAACCTTTGAATCATCATCGGTGTAGATATATGTACCGTCTGATGATGTGAGCATTGCTGTTCCTGTCTTTCCAATCCTAATGGATTTTACCATATCCTGGATATTGGTGAGCTCCATGTCGACTGTTACGCAACCCACAAATGTTCCGTTATCATAAATGGGTGCCGAGCAGCTGGCCATTATCTTGCCTGTAGAAGGATCATAGTACGGATCTGTTATCTTTGCCTGTCCCTGTGAAAGGCTCTTGGCATTTGTATAATACTCCTGGTTAAAGTAATCGTAATCAGCGTTACTGTATTCCATAGTCTCTACTATGCTGCCGCCATCCTTGTACCAGTATGGTCCGACATATTTTTCTTTTGAATCAAACACATTGGGTTCAAACCATATTCCTGCTCCGAGAACAGAATCATTTTCCGTAATTATCGATGAAATGGTTCCCCTGTAATTGTCCATGGTAACAAATTTGTAGGAGGTAGCAATCATCTCGGTGATGTTGACAGCTGTATTCTCGATTACATTAAGTGTACCCACAACTGCATTGACATTCGCAGTCACTGACTGCTCCATGGCATTTGAGGTTGCTTCCCTTATGGCTTTCTTACTCTGATCTGCCGCTACAAAAGTAAGGATTATCATGGCAATTGCCATGACCGGCAGAATACACAACAGCATCTTAGCTCTCAGGCTCATCTTCTTCATCTGTTTTACCTCTCTGCTTAATTTGTTTTTTCAAACACTAAAGTTAATTGTTTGAATATTTTGACATCATTTACATTTTACTATATTATTACCGGTACTGTTCTAAAAAAAGTATAAAAATAAATGAATATATAATAAATGAATGTAATAGTACACGCCTCATGATACAATTTTTATATAGGTTTTTTATTACCTAATGCAGCAGACGTTGGGGAGGGGGAATAATAATGAATGCTGAGCAGTACAAGAAGGCTAACACAGTAAGTTTCTATGTATGTTTCTTTGTCATTTTCACCGGATTTCTCACAAATCTTTACAATCTGATAACAAAGGGGATTTCGCCATTTGGCTTACTCATCTTAATCTGTGCCATAATATCCAGCGCTGTGGTTTCAATTGGCAATTTCAAGTTTCTTACGGAGCAAAAGGGTGCCAATCTCATAATATCAGGAGCTGCCTGTTTTTATTTTGTCATGCTGATCTGTTCTGAAAACATTGTTTACTTCGCATACGGACTTCCAATACTGATATGCAGCATTGTCTACCTTAATGAAAAGATGTGCAAAACGGGAATGGCAGTCACCTTGATAGCTTTTATTATCATGTGTATTAAGAGTGTGATGATAAATGGGACCTTTGACATGGCTTACATCCCGGCTGTCATGACCCTGGTTCAGGCCTTTATTGCCTGTCACCTGGTCATATCTCTCCTAAAGAGATTTAATTCCGAGAACAGTGAAGTCATCAGCATGAATGTCCGCCAGTCCATGGATACAGGCAACGCCATGGCTGACATTGCAGAAAACATCTCAGAACTGTTCAGCTCATCCCAGGACGAGATTTCTTCCATACAGCTTCTCATGGATACCCAGCAGACCGGCATGCAGGAAATTGCCGGCAGTATGGACAACACTGCAAAAGCCATCTCCTCTCAGGCTGCAAAGGTAAAGGAGATTCAGGATGAAGCCAGGGCAGCTCAGCTTCGAAGGCTTGAGCTGACGCAGTACTCAGAGAACACGAAATCTGCAGTTAAAGAAGGTTCCGAGATTGTAGACAAGCTCCTTGGCAGCTCAGACAAGGTTGCCGATACAACAAAAGTTACCATTGAAGTTGCAAACGCACTTATGGCCAAGGTTGAGGAAGTACAGAAAATAGTCTCATCAATCATGTCTATATCCAAGCAGACAAATCTGCTTGCCCTTAACGCCAGCATAGAAGCTGCAAGGGCAGGCGAAGCCGGAAAGGGATTTGCCGTAGTTGCCGGCGATGTGCGTTCACTGGCAGAGCAGACTAACGCAGCCTCCAACGATATCACCGGAATAATTGATGAACTCACTGCGGATGTTCAGAAGACCATGGATGCAATGAATATCACAGGCTCCTCTCTTTCCGAACAGTCAGACATGATCAGAAGCGTTGACGAAAGCTTCAAAAACGTTGACAAAAACGTATCCGAGCTTCTTTCCCGCTTTAACATTATCAGCGATGGCATGAATAAAATAGTTTCTTCTGCAACAGAAGTAAATGACAGTATAACTGTTCTTTGTGAGGACACGAAGGAAGCCGCCGGTATTTCGGTAAAGGGTGCCCGTTCAGCAGACGAAGCGGTTGAGAAATTCAACGATTTAAAACTCATTCTTGATGATATTGTTCTCGAAGCTGACAAGCTGAAAAACATGCAGGTTGAGTTTATAGAATAATTTCTGCTTTTCTTAAGAAAAACAGAAAACTGTTTAGAATTTCGAAAATTTTTCTAAAATTTTGCACAAAATAGTTAACTTTGTATAATAATATCCGCTATAATATTAAGTAGTAGAGAAATACTACTACAGAATTTTCTAACAATTTAAGAAAGGGGGGAAATAGTGTATGCCAGCTACATGTGATGCCAAAGTTGCAGTTCTCGACTGCATTACAAAGGACTTCGAAAATGAGTACTACCCGGATCCTGAAAAAGTAGCTCATGCGACAGGTTTACCGTTGGGGGTTGTATTTGATCTGCTCATCGAATTCAAAAATCAGGGCCGACTTGGCAAACATTGAATAAAGATTGGAGAATCTCATGGAAGAAGTACAGCAGTACTAAGCTCCTATGCACATTATGGGCATAGGAGCTTTTTATGTGTAATATTCTATTTACAGCATCTCAACGGGCTCGTGTGTAAAATCTCCTATTCCGTTCAAATAAAGCTTTTTCACAAAATCAATTGCTCTCTGTCCGGACTCTTCTATCGGCACATTCTGACTGTAAATGTACTCAAGCTTGTCACCGCCCATCACAATAAAGATAATCTCTGTTCCAATAATCTGTCCGTCTCCCACATCCATGGGCTTAACCTCGGCAGATATGACTTCCCTTACTACACCCTCATTAAAAAGAACTCTCATCAGAAAAACCTCCTGTTTAAATTCAAATTACCCGGAACACTGTTTTCATTTAACCCGGATAAATTTTCTGTTTAATTCATTGTATCATTAATAAACGTAACAAAAAAAGTACTGTACGTTTCTTTTCTAATTGAATAAAGTGTAAATGGTCACAATTCAGCTGCCAGCCAGCCGGGACAGGCCAGAGCAAGTGTAAGGCTGAGCCGGGGAGCTTTGAAAAACGTCGGCACTTAGGCAGCGTACTTTGCTGCCTTAGTACCGCTACGTTTTTCACAGAGCGAGAGCGTCCCCCCGGGCAGACTTACACTTGCGGCGGTCTGCCCCGGCTGGCTGGCAGTTGAAATGTGACCTCCCCACAGAATTTGTAACAATTTCCTATTTGTGGTATACTAAATTGTTACAAAATTTGAAATATTTGAGGAGATTCAGAGAACTTATGAATGTATTAAAAAAGTATGCAAGTGCCGCCCTGGCTGCTGTCCTTTTCACTTGCCTTCTGACAGGATGCGGGAAGGAAAAGGAAAAAGATACAACCGTTGTCCAGGAGGCAGCTGAAAGCTTTCTTGAAGCCGTCAAAACAGGGGATGAAAACGGCATTAAGGAGCATGCAACAAGCGAGGTTGCAAACGGATATTTTGTCACTTTGTTCAATGCAAAGGCTCTTGAGGAGCAGTTCACATCCAACCTTGATAAGGCTTCTATCAGGGATGATACTCAGGCAAAGATGGATGAGTTCTACAACCTGTACACTTCAATGATGGAGGAATACACCATTACCGATGTGGCCTACAATGAGGATGGAACCGCTACAGCTCACGCAACCATGAAAACAAGCTTTCCGATAGATGTAATCACGAGTGACGATGCCAAGCTCAGCCTGAATGTCGCCACCAGCAAATACAACGAAGAAAACATGGACGAGATTGTCAAAATGCGCAAGGACGACGGTGAAGACGTAGCCTTTGTAAAGATCAGCAATGACCTGATTATCGTAGCCATGGATGTCTATGAAGACATAATAGCCTCCTCCAGTCCCATGACCTATGCGCTTGAGCTTACTATGACGGAGAAAAAAGAGGAAGACCAGAAGGAAGGCACCTGGCTTGTGTCAGAAATCAAGGACTATGATATCAATGCCGCAGGAGCAGCAGCTTCCGCCAGCTCCGATGCCTCAAAATCCTCCGGTTCAACCACTGATATCCCCACCACAAGCGTTTCCTTCGAAAAGCTCGAAGACCTTGAGTCCGGCAGCGGTGCTTCGAACTAAAGCTTCAAGCAAAAATGGACGGTCCATTTATTTGGAACCGTCCATTCTTTATGTATTTATTTCAGCAGCTTCTTAATGAGGATCTTTCCTGCTCTCTTCGCAGCATATGGCCCCACTGCCTTGAGCTTGTCCTCGGATCTGTACATCGTACTTGCCTCAGGTATATCCCTTGTGAGGTGTATTGCATCAAACTCACATTTAGTTGTACACAGTCCACAACCGATGCATCGGTTGTCATCAACTGTCGTCGCTCCGCAGCCAAGACACCTGGCTGCCTCTGTCTTTACCTGCTCTTCTGTAAAAGTCAGCCTCAAATCCTCAAAGGTATCCTTAGCAACACCCACTTTCCTTCCCGGTATCTGCCTCTTGGCATTATCAAATCCCTCAACTCGAATGTCATCCTTGTCAAGCTCAATGAATTCTCTTCTGTCACGGGCGAGATCAAGCCTGTTGCCCTTATGCACGAAGCGGTTTATGGAGACGTAGCCCTCTCTTCCACCGGCAATAGCATCAATAGCAAACTTGGCACCGGTAAATACATCGCCGCCGACAAAGATATCAGGCTCAGCTGTCTGCCTTGTGAGTGGATTAGCCTTTGCTGTGCCGTTACGGTTAAGCTCTACCTTTGTTCCCTTTAGAAGCTCGCCCCACTGCACTGACTGACCAATTGAGAGGAGAAGATTCTCTGCAGGTAACTCAATAGTATCATCTTCATCATATACGGGAGCAAATCTGTGCTGTGAATCAAAGACGCTTGTACATCTCTTAAAGACCACCGACTTTACATGACCATTTACAGTCACCACTTCCTTTGGTCCCCAGCCGTGCTTAATAACTATTCCTTCCTCTAATGCCTCTTCAATCTCATCCCCGGCCGCAGGCATTTCTTTTTCTGACTCGAGGCATAACATTGTAACCTTAAAAGCGCCGGCTCTTACTGCTGTTCTTGCAACATCGATTGCAACATTGCCTCCTCCGACAACAATTGTCTCGCCATGGATTCTGATTGAATTGTCACGATTGATGTTCCTCAGGAAATCAACGCCGGTCTGAACACCCTCAGCAGCCTCACCCGGTATACCTGCAAACCTTCCGCCCTGCATTCCTATAGCGATAAAGAAAGCTTTGTAGCCCTCAGCACGAAGCTGCTCTATAGTTACATCCCTGCCCACTTCGACACCGCACTTAAACCCTACGCCCATCTGGCGTATCACATCTATTTCTGCATCGATAATATCCTTCTCAAGGCGATAGCCCGGAATACCATGCATGAGCATTCCACCAGGTCTGTTCTCCTTTTCATAAACGGTTACAGGATAACCGTTCTGACGAAGGTAATAAGCAGCCGAAAGTCCGGCAGGGCCTCCTCCGATGATGGCCACCTTAAACTCATCTCCCCACATTCCGCCGTCATGCTTCTCACAGAGAGGAATATATCTCTTGTCCTTTTCCAGCTCAAGTGATGCGATGAACTTCTTTATCTCATCTATTGCAAGAGGCTGATCTATGGTGCCGCGGGTACAGGCATCCTCACAGCGTCTGTTGCAGACAGCGCCGCATACCATTGGGAACGGGTTGTCCTGTTTGATCAGCTTGAGAGCATCCTCATATCTTCCCTCAGCCGCCATCTTTATATAACCCTGAACTGAAAGATGAACCGGACAGGCTGTCTTACATGGTGCTGTGCCGGTGTCATAGCAGTTTATCCTGGCATCATCACGATAATTGTAATTCCACTTTGTTGCAGGCCAGTTGTCATCATTTGGAAGCTCGGTCTTAGGATATGTCACTTCACTTCCATTCTTCCTGCACAGCTTCTGTCCGAGCTTTGCTGCTCCTACCGGACAGACCTCCACGCACTTGCCGCAGGCTACACACTTTTCCTTCTCAACATGGGCTCTGTATGAAGAAGCCGACATATTCGGCGTATTAAAAAGCTGCGATGTACGAAGTGCGTTGCAGACTCCCGGAGCGCAGTTACAGATGGCAACTATCTTACCCTCACCGTCTATATTGGTTATCTGATGAACATATCCATGGCGCTCTGCTCTCTCAAGGATCTCATATACCTCTTCCCTGGTGATGTAGTGACCAATTCCTCGATCATCCATGTACTCAGCCATATCACCCATTCCTATGCAATAGTCGCCGCGGATCTCGCCGCTTCCCTCTCCACGCATAGCCTGCTGTTTGCGGCAGGAACACTCAGATATTCCGTACTTGTCATACATGTCTATCCAGCGAGAGAGATGCTCAACCGGAACAGATTTATTTTCAAGAGAAATTGCCTTCTCTACCGGGATGACATGCATTCCGATACCGGCTCCTCCCGGCGGAACCATCTGAGTTATACCGGCAAGCGGAAGCTGTGTCATAAGGTTAAAAAATGTTGCAAGCTGCGGATACTCATCGGTGAGCTTGTCCTGCATCATCATGAACTCTGCAGAACCGGGAACAAAAATAGGAAGCTCATATTGAAGATGCCTGTCAGGAGTCTTTGCCCTGTTCTGCTCAATTATTCCTATCCAACGAAGGCGCTCAACCATTTTCTGAGTATCTTCCAGGGACATATTGTTCATTTCTGCAAGCTCCTCAACAGAATAGGGAATTCGCGTCTTCTTAAAATTCAGAAGAAACTTAACCTGCTCCTTATCAAGAATAAGGTCAAGCATCCAGTACTCCGGGTCCCTGTTATTGATCGAGCCGGTAAGCTTCTTGACATAGCGATCTGTGATCAGGGCAGCCAGCTTTAGTACCAGCTTTTCCTTCTCAGGATCCGGTGCCACATAATCAGGGTCCTGCCAGTAATCTCTTTCATTGATCATCGGATCTCCGATTTTCCATTCAGCCATTGTTTTTGCCATAAAATTCTCCTCTATAAATGCCGGTTTATATCTGACTTATTCCGTTCGGTTGCGGATACCGTAAGCGCCCAAAGGACGAGCGCTAACGGTAACCAGCCCTTTTACTTAAGTTCTGTTTTGTATTTTGTTATATCAAATCCGAACAAAGTTGCCAACTGTGTTTTATGAATTAATAATACTTTTTCCATGATCTCGACAAAATTGTTACCCTCTTCTGATTCATAATCCTTATAGCAGTCATAGATTGGCTTTATTCTCTTTTCTGCCATCTTCCGAAAAGCACGTAAAAATTCCTTATGGTTTATAAACACAAAAAAATGCTTACCACCACTATTCATTTCGATAAATGCAAATGTTTGTTAACACACATTGATCCCCAGTAAGTGCAACATATACGTCTTCAACTTCATCAAGGATTGTTGTGACACTGTGAATGGAAATGCCAAGATTTTCTGTGTATATGGAAATAGCGTTATTCTCTCTCATTATCCTCACTGCACAATCAAATCCCTTCTTGTTTCCATCCTTCCAGAAGTTCCAGCCCTCAAAGCTTGGCTCCTGTGTAACCTTAACATCATTGCTGACATGCGCATCGGAATCCCAATTCTCACCGTCCAGACGAAGCAGTAAATACTCTCTGAAATTATCTCCCTTAATCTGACCATTTTTCGATGAAAAAACGCTGATAAACGGGCATTGCCACACCATGCGTGCCGTAGGCATGCTCTGAGTATGGAATGTCAGTGTCAGGCCATCGCCTATAGGTATACCCTCACTTGCATCAGTGCGCCAGCCATCAACCTCAAGGTTTGGCACATCTCCTACAGGACAATCCCTGGTATAGCTGATCTCTTCAGCAATACGTGGTATTGTGTCCGGATCGATCTGTTCGTAATCACAGCTTGTACGGATATTATGAATATCACAATGCTCTCCGCTGATAGAGACATAGGTAAAGCGCGATGTATCCGGAAGAGCCAGAATAACCTGATAGACTCTTTTTACGTCAGCAACGCTGATCAGCACATGATCCCTGTTACGGACGGTTTCAATCCTGTAGCGCTGCTCATTATCAGTATCACCCAACCGGGACTGCTCAACATCACTTTCTTTATCAAGGAAATGAATTTCGGTATTTCGCGTATTATACGATGTCAGCCTGCCATCAATACGAATCTGCGCGTACTCAAAGTAAAGCACGTTACTGTTGTTTTCCTCCCCGGGATGAACCTTTCCGTCAAGCGAATCGAACACGATAATCGTAGGCAGACTTTCTTCCTTGGGAATTTGGCCGTCAGGATGACTGCAAAAACTGATGCGCGTCGTAGCTTTAGTGATAAGAAAGCCTGCGGAACAGTCGTGATAAATTGTGTCACAGCGCAGACTATTTCTGGAAGATGCTTTCTCACCGGATACCCTTTCCTGCATTTTATATTCTGTATCCAAATCGATCATGTGGAGCATTGCCTTCGCAAATTTAGGATCAAATTGAGTTCCAATGCCCTTTACAATTTCTTCTCTTACTATGTGCTGGGGAACTGCATTTCGATAGCTCCTGTTGCTTGCCATGGCGTCGTAAGCATCTGCCACGGCTATGATTCTGGCTATTTCAGGTATCTCTTCACCCTTTAAGCCCTCGGGATACCCTCCCCCGCCATAAAGCTCATGATGATACCGGGCACCAATGCTAAGCCATGGAGATTGCCTGATAGAAGAAAGTATCTGACCTCCCGTAACAGGATGATGTCTGATCAGATCGTATTCTTCATTTGTAAGCCGCCCGTCCTTGTTGATGATTGAATTTGGCACACCAATCTTTCCAACATCGTGCAACAGTCCGGCGAAATAAACATTTTCACATTCTTCATCGGATTTACCGACTATTCTTGCTATCCTTGCCGAATACTCGGCCACACGACGTGAATGTCCGTTGGTATATGGATCCTTGGCATCAATTGCGCTGACAAGTGCCTCAGATGTCTGTTCAAACAGCGCATGTTCTCTACTGCGCTCCTCCTTATAGTGTTCTATTTCCTGCTCTCTGGCACGCTTTATCTCATAATCCATGTCATATAGGGCAAACACATAAAGCAGCGCCGACATAGCGGCAATTGTGATATTGTTTAGCGATATGCCATAGACGACTATCTGAATTATTGATGTAGCAAAACAAGCCACGGTAAACAGAAGCAATGCACTGCGCACGCCACGCCTTAAATTGCCATAATACTGTATGATGACTGAAATCTGCAGAAGTAAAATCAGCAAAGGAATCACACAGCCTAAGACAAAGCCCGGAGCCCTCTGATACCTGTTCATCTCATCAAAGGTATAGTACAGACCTGTAAACTGAGAGATTATGACCAGCAGCATACCCACAAGTGACAGCCACTGCGCGATTTTCAGACGACGTGGTACTTTCTCCAGCTTTCCATCATGGGTATACAACTCAATCATATACAGATTGAAGCCAAAGATGATCACGAGTGTCATAAAAAACACAAGAAAGTTGCTGATTCGCACGATCCACCAGCCAAGACTGCTCACATCTCCCCGATGAATATATGCCCTGCGGTCAGCACACATTAAGATAAACGCACTGGCCTCGATCAAAAGCAGATTTTTTTTCTGCTCTTTTGCAATAGTGGTTGTCAAATATACAAATAAGGTCATGACCGCGCAGACACTGCCGAGAATCAGAATAATATCTGCCTGATAATATCTTAGTATTTCCAAAAACAATACTCCTCCCTGCTAAGAAAATCGGCTCGCCATCTGTGAAATTGTCTATAATATAATCAATTACCATTTCAGCCGCCTCACAAATATGAAACATTAGTTTTCGTATTTATAATAACGTAATTCACTTTATATTTTAAGAAAAAAGCCCGCATCATATTGATGTAGGCTTTAAGCAGTTTAGTCAGATAAGTTGATAGTTTATCTGACGAAAAGTGTCACGTTTATTATACAATTATCGTGACACTTCCAAAACAATATCCTTGATTCCTGCCCTGATCTTTGACTTCATTGTCCGCCAAAAGAACATATTTTTTGCTTCGATTTTATCGACCAATTTCCTTTTAAAACAGCCTCAAACCCGCATGGTTACGCGGTTGTCTTTGTTAGCAAGACGACTGTTTCAACATGATTGGTCCAGGGGAACTGATCGACGGCAACTGCGCGTATCATCTCATAGCCGTTTCCCTGAAGGGTTTCAAGGTCACGGGCAAGAGATGTAGGCTTACAGGAGACATAGATCATGTACCTGACGCCGAATCCGATTATCTTCTGAAGTGCCTTGGGATTTACACCGTCCCTTGGTGGATCAAGGATAATGAGATCAGGCTTTTCTTCAATCTCGTCCAGAACCTTAAGGACGTCACCGGTTATGAACTCACAGTTATCCAGGTGATTCAGAAGTGAGTTATCAACAGCTGCCTTAACTGCCTCCTCAACAATCTCAACACCTATCACCTTGTGGCATATAGGAGCAAGGAGCTGGGCAATCGTTCCTGTTCCTGAATAGAGATCGTATATGATCTCATCCTTCCTGATCTTTTTCTGGTCGTAGAGACTTCTGATGTAGCCCCTGACAGTCTGATAAAGAACCTCAGCTGAAAGAGAATTGGTCTGAAAGAACGAAAAAGGAGTTATCCTGAACTTTAATCCTAAAAGATGCTCATAGAAGAAATCCTGTCCGTACAGTATTTCGGTTCCTTCATCGATGACTGCATCTGCAAGGCTGTCGTTTTTTGTATGAAGAATGCCGACAATCCTTCCCGTAAGATCAAGAGAAAGCATCGCATTCTTGAAGCCTGTAAGGTCATGATCCTCCTGGGTAGTAGTGACAATATCTATGAGTATATCACCAGTCTTGACTGCCTTCCTGACAAGTAAATGTCGAAGATAACCCATCTGCTTCATCCTGTGATAGAAGGATATTTCCTTTCTCTCATACATCGGCGCAAAATAATCAAGAGTTGATGAGAGTATTGTCCTATAGTCATCATCCATTATCCTGCAGCCACTGACGCTGACAATATCATAAAAACTGCCCCTTTTGTGCATGCCAAGACAAAGGGGGCCTCCTAATACATTGTCACCGAAGGTGAATTCCATTTTATTTCTGTACGCAAACTTAACAGGACTGGTCTTGATACCCTCCCAGGTAAATTTGCAGTCCTGCCTTAAAATCGCGGGCTTAAGAATAGTCTTAACCTGCTGCTCCTTGAGGCCAAGTTCCTTGACATAGGGCATAGTAAGATAGCTGCAACCGCCGCACTTGCCAAAATGAATGCACGGACTCTCCACAGCATCAGAAGCCTCTTCGATAACCTCGATAAGGCGCCCCTCAGCCCGGTCCTTCCTGACCTTCTGAATCTGTATGAGTACTTTCTGATCGGGAAGGACGCCTTTTACGACGACCTCCCCTTCACTTGTTTCAACTAGTCCTTTGTTTGGGAACTCAACTTTTTTGACGGTTCCCTCGATCATATCCTTTTTTTTCACTGTGAAAATCAGCTTTCCTTTGTTAAGTCCTCATCCTCAAAGTCATCTTCAAAATCGTCAAAATCATCATCGTAATAATCATCCTCAAAGGCAGGAGTCATATAGCGATAAACAAGGAATGCAATTCCCGCTACTGCAGCTACTGCACCGATTGCTGCAAGGATCCAGAGGATAATCGTGGCAGGCTTCTTTGCATTTTCAGCATCTCTCCTGTCCAGAATTTCATTGATACGTGACATTTCAATAAGTTCCATAATTTTTGATATTACGCCCATGTGTAGCCCCTCCATGAATAATGTAATATTGTTTAGTTACCGCTGATTGAATATAAATATTATACTATACTTTCTTAAGTTTTGCGAAACCGGCGTACATAATCTTCTGACCACACTCGTCAAAAAATACTGTAACCTTGTAGTCCCTTGGTCCTTCTTCAAGGGAAGTCACTACTCCTTCTCCGTACTTGATGTGACTTACCCTGTCGCCCTCGGAATAATCAGGTTTACCTGCCTTTGCAGGCATCCCCTTTGAGAGACCTGCCAGTGTTCCCTTCACATGTGTACTTCCTGCTCCGGCAATGTATGGCTTGTCGGGGACAGCTCTCGGCTTTACCGGCTTTTCTTTTGGCGTTGCCTTAAGCTTGTATGTACTTGCAAGCGGAGACTGCTTTGAGGGTGAACTGCCTTTGCCTTTATCCCGATTCCTGCTCAGTCCCTTTGCATAGGATGGCTTAATTCCTGAATATCCCCCATCCTCACTTCTGTTTCTGTCGCTGTACGCTGACTTTTCATCGAAGGAGTACTCCACTCCCTCATACTCGTCGATTGACTCGCCGTCATCATAAAGAAAAGCTGCTGCGCTTTGAGGCTTCTCTCTGTCAAGGAGACCTGCCGGGATCTCGTCCACAAATCTTGAGATCCTGCTATACCTTGTCTCTCCCCTTATCATCCTGCACCTTGCTGCAGTAAGAGTAAGATTCCTCTTTGCCCTGGTTATTCCCACATAGGCGAGCCTTCTCTCCTCCTCAATTCCCTCAGGATCTGAATCCTCTCCCTGTATGGTCATGTAGCTCGGGAACACGCCCTCCTCCATACCGGCGAGATAAACATCCTCAAACTCAAGCCCCTTGGCTGAGTGAAGAGTCATCAGGAGGACTCTCTCATTGTCTTCACCAATCCTGTCAATATCAGCAATGAGAGCCACCTCTTCAAGAAAGCCTGTCAGCGTCGGCTCTTCAACCTCCTCGCTCTCCTCATAGGCTGCTATCTTACTTATGAGCTCGTCCACGTTCTGTGCTCTGTCATTGTCACCGCTGTCATCATCGTCATCATCCAGGGACTTAAGATAATCCATATATCCTACAGTAGAAATAACATCCTTAAGCAGCTCCTCAAGGGACATGGTCTTGAGCCTGGTCCTGAAGGCACGTATCATTGTGACAAAATCCGTAAGCTTAGTGGTGCTCCTTGAGACTGCCACAATCTGATCTGCCTCACACAACGCTTCAAAAAAGCTTATCTGCCTCTCATCGGCATAGTTCTGGACATGCTCCACCGTGGTAAGTCCAATACCTCTCTTTGGAACATTTATTATCCTTCTGACTGAGATGTCGTCGAGGCCTGATTCAATTGTCTTTAAGTAGGCAAGAAGATCCTTTATCTCGCGCCTTTGGTAAAAGTTGACACCACCCACTATATCGTAGGGGATACCCTCGTATACAAATCTCTCCTCAAGAAGTCTCGACTGGGCATTTGTCCTGTAAAGAACAGCGGTATCATTGTAGGAGAGCTTTCCGCTTCTCTTTCGTTTGCCTATGTCCTTTGCTATGAATTCAGCCTCCTCAGGGGCTGTATCAAACTGTCGAAGATGCACCCTGTCTCCGTCCTTTATATCTGTCCACAGAGACTTGTCCTTGCGGCCGGTGTTATTACTTATCACGGAATTTGCAGCATCAAGTATCTGCTGTGTTGAGCGGTAGTTCTGCTCAAGCTTGACTACTACAGCTTCCTTGTACACCTTCTCAAAATCAAGGATATTTCTGATATTGGCCCCTCTGAACCTGTAGATACTCTGGTCATCGTCACCCACTACGCAGAGATTTCTGTACTTATCGGCAAGAAGCCTTATCAGTTCAAACTGCGCATTGTTTGTATCCTGATACTCGTCGACCATTATATAGCGGAACCTCTCCTGATAGTTTTCCAGAACGTCCGGTTCCTTCCTAAACAGCTCCACTGTCTTCATGATAAGATCATCAAAGTCGAAGGCATTGTTTTTTTTGAGTGCCTGCTGGTATTCAGTGTAGGCCTTTGATATCCTGGTCTTTGTAAAGTCATTGTAGGTAGACGATGCATATTCCTCAGGACTTACCAGATTGTCCTTGCACTTTGATATAGTGCCGGCTATCTGCCTGACCTTAAGCTGTGTCGTCTCAAGCTGGAACCTCTTGCATATGTCCTTCAGAAGAGTTTTGGAATCATCAGCATCATAGATGGTAAAATTGTTGCTGTAGCCAAGTCTGTCTGCGTAGCGGCGCAATATCCTGGTACAGCTGCTGTGGAAGGTTGACACCCAAATGCTCTCGGCGCCAAAGCCGACTATCTTGTCAACCCTCTCCCTCATCTCACCTGCTGCCTTATTGGTGAACGTTATTGCCATTATATTCCACGGATTAACGCTGCATTCATCGATTAGATAGGCAACCCTGTGAGTCAGAACCCTGGTCTTGCCACTTCCTGCACCGGCAAGTATCAACACCGGTCCATCAGTCTGAAGAACCGCCTTTTTCTGCTGAGTGTTAAGTGTATCGTATATTCCCATTATTTCTTATCCT